>DATAHG010000293.1:0-3849 GCA_036263295.1 Thermoanaerobaculia bacterium
CCGGTCCGGCGCGCCGCTTCGACCCGGGCGGCGAGCCCCGCTACCGTCGGGGCCTCGAAGAGATCGCGCACCGGCAGCTCGACGCCGAAGGCGCGGCGCAGGCGCGACATCACCTGCGTCGCCAGCAGCGAATGGCCGCCCAGGTCGAAGAAGGCGTCGTCCGCCCCCACCTGGTCGAGCCCGAGAAGCTCGCTCCAGATCCCGGCGAGAACCTCTTCGACCGGCGTGCGCGGCGCCACGTAGGACTCTTGCGAGGCCTGCCGTTCCGGCGCCGGCAGGGCCTTCCTGTCCACCTTGCCGTTGGTCATGAGCGGTAGCGCGGGGAGGCGCACGAAGGCGGCCGGCACCATGTAGTCCGGCAGCCGCTCGCGCAGAGCCCGGCGCAGCTCCTCGGCCGCGATGTCGCCCACCACATAGGCGACCAGCCTCGGGTCGCGGGCGCCTCCCTCGGGGCGCTCCTCGCGCACCACCACGACCGCCTGCTGGACGCCGGGCAGGGCGGCCAGGGCGGTCTCGATCTCCCCCAGCTCGATGCGGAAGCCGCGCACCTTGACCTGGTGGTCCAGGCGCCCCAGGAAGTCGAGGGAGCCGTCGGGCAGCCAGCGCACGAGATCCCCCGTGCGGTACAGCCTCTCGCCGGGCTGGTCGCCGAACGGATCGGGAATGAAACGCCCGGCGGTCAGGCCGGGCCGGCGCAGGTATCCGCGCGTCACACCCGCCCCTCCCACCAGGAGCTCGCCGGCCACGCCGAGCGGCATCGGCCGCATCTCCGGATCCACGACATACAGCCGGCTGTTGCCGATCGGCCGGCCGATCGGCACGCGGTGCGGCTCCTGCCCCGGCGCACAGACCCACCGGCTGGTATCGATCGTGACCTCGGTCGGCCCGTACAGGTTGTCCAGGGGAACGGGCAGGCGCGCCAGCATCCGATCGCGCAGCTCGGGAGTGAGCGCCTCGCCGCCCACGAGGATCTGGCGTAGCGAGACGCACTTCTCCACATCCTCCTCGGCGCAGAACACCTCCAGCAGAGACGGGACGACGTTGATCAGGGTGACGCCATGCTCGCGCACGGCGCCAACCAGGTAGGAAGCCTCGCCTTGCCGGTCCGGGCTGGCCAGAACCAGCCGCGCCCCGGCGAACAGAGGAGCGAAGCACTCCCAGACCGAGACATCGAAGCTCGGCGAGGTCTTCTGGAGGCAGGCGTCGCGCTCGTCGAGCCCGTAGACCTGGTTCGCCCAGCGCAGCCGGTTGCAGATGCCCCGATGGGGCACCATCACCCCTTTCGGCTGGCCGGTCGAGCCCGAGGTGTAGATCACGTAGGCCAGGTTGCCGGGGGTCACCGCGGTCTTCAGCGGCTGCCCCATGTCCTCTCCGGCATCCCAGCGCGCGTCCAGGGGGACCACGCGGCGCCCCGCCGCCGGCACGCGATCGAGGAGGGACTCCTGGACCAGCAGGACCGGGGCCTCCGAGTCGTCGAGCATGAACGCCAGCCGCTCCGCGGGATAGGCGGGATCGAGCGGCAGCCAGGCACCGCCGGCCTCCAGGACGGCCAGCATGCCCACCATCATGGCGGGCGAGCGCTCGGCGCAGAGGCCGACGATCGCATCCGGGCCGACGCCCAGCTCCTGGAGGTGGCGCGCCAGGAGCCGGGCGCTGCCGATCAGGCGACGATACGTCCAGCGCTCGGACCCCATCTCGACGGCGACGGCCGAGGGCGTCCGCGCCGCCTGTGCCGCGACTTCCTGATGAAGACAACCCTCCGTGATTCCGTCGACCCGGGTGTCGTTCCACTCGTACAGGATCTGGACGCTTTCGGCCTCGCTCGCGATCGGCAGGTCGAAGATCCGCCGGTCGGGCTCGGCGGCCGCCGAAGCGAGCAGTCGTTCGAAGTGTCCGAGGAGACGGCCGATGGTCGGGACATCGAAGAGATCGGTGGCGTGCTCGACGGCGCCGAGGAGCCCGCCGTCCTCCTCCAGGAGGTCGAGCGTGAGATCGAACTTCGCCGTCGTCGAGCCCATCTCCATCGACCGCAGGAGCAGATCCTGGATCTCCAGGCTTTCGGCGGGAGCGTTCTGCAGCACGAGCATCACCTGGAACAGAGGCGTGTGGGCGAGGCTCCTTTCCGAGACCAGCTCCTCGACCAGCTTTTCGAACGGCACGTCCTGATGCAGGTAGGCGGCGAGCGCGGTCTCGCGCACCCGGCCGAGCAGCTCGCGGAAGGTCGGATTGCCAGTCAGATCTCCGCGCAGAACCAGAGTGTTGACGAAGAATCCGATCAGCCCTTCGGTCTCCAACCGTTTGCGCCCGGCGACCGGTGTGCCCACGGCGAGATCGTCCTGTCCGCTGTAGCGCGCCAGGAGAGCCTGGAAGGCGGCCAGGAGCACCATGAACAGCGTCGCCCCCTCGCTCCGGCCGAGCTCGTCGGCCGGCCGGATGAGCCCGGCCGGCAGGGCCACCGGCCGCGAGGTGCCCCGGTAGCTCTGCACCGCCGGCCGCGGCCGGTCGGTGGGCAGCTCCAACAGGGGCGGCAGGCCGGCGAGCTGGCGCCGCCACCAGTCGATCTCCTGCTCCAGGTTCTCGCCGTGCAGCCAGGAGTGCTGCCAGACGGCGAAATCCGCGTACTGCACCGCCAGCTCCGGCAGAGGCGAGGGCTCCCCCTGGGCAAAGGCGGCATAGATCGCGGTCACCTCGCGCACCAGGATGCCGATGGACCAGCCGTCGCTCGCGACGTGGTGCGTGGTGAGCGCGACGGCATGGTCCTCCCTGGCCAGGCGCAGCAGCACGCCGCGCAGCATCGGATCGCGGGCGAGATCAAAAGGCCGGCCGGACTCCTCCACGGCCAGGGCGAGAGCCGCCGCCTCGCGCGCGGGCTCTGGCAGCCCCGCCAGGTCCACCAGCGGCAGGGCGAAGGGGCCCGGCGGCAGGATCACCTGCACCGGCGCGTCTTCTTGCACGGCGAAGACAGTGCGCACGGCTTCGTGGCGGCGCACGATCTCCTCCAGGCAGCGCCGCAGCACCGCGGGTTGCAGCGGCCCTTCGGCGCGCAGCACCACCGGCAGGTTGTAGAGCGTCGTGCCCGGATCGAGTTGGTCGATGAACCAGAGCCGCCGCTGGGAGAACGACAGGGGCAGCGCCCCTTCGCGCGGCACCGGGACGAGGGGCGGCACGCCCGCGGTCGCTCCGGCCGTCCGGCGCTGCTCCAATTCCGCCGCCACTGCTGCCGCGAGGGCCGCCAGGGTGGGCGCCTCGAACAGGGTGCGCAGGGGGATCTCGACCCCGAAGCCGGCCTGCAGACGCGCCACGAGCTGGAGGCCGAGCAGCGAATGGCCGCCCAGTTCGAAGAAGCTGTCGTGGGCTCCCACCCGGTCGATGCCGAGCAGGTCACCCCAGATCACGGCGAGCAGCCGCTCGACCTCGGTGCGCGGCTCAACGTAGGGCGTGTCGATGCCAGTCCGGGCATGGCCGGAGGCGGGACTCTCCTCAACGGCCGAGGTCTCGGCGAGACGGGGCTGGATTCCGAGGAGCTGGTCGAGCGCCTCGGGCGTGGGCGGCCCCGCGGGGAGGGCCAGCACCCGGTAACCGCGCGCCTCCAGCGCGGCGGTCCAGGCCGGGTCGGCCGCCGCCCCTTCGGGCAGGACGAGGGCCACCGGCGCGGCCCCGGTCGCCGCGGGCAGGCCCGGCAGGGCGGCCGGCTTCGGCTCGATCCCTCCAACCCAGTACCGTTGCCGTTCGAACGGATAGGCCGGCAGGGGCACCCGGCGGCGGCGCTCGGCGCCGTGGAAGCCGGCCCAGTCGATCTCCACCCCGGAGAGCCAGAGCCGGCCGAGGGTCTGCAGCAGGAAGCGCTGG
>DATAHG010000294.1:0-3763 GCA_036263295.1 Thermoanaerobaculia bacterium
CGCTGCTCAACTGGATCATCCGCGTCGTCTTCTCGCCCAAGGAGGACTGACCGGATGGCGATCACCCCGGCCCAGGCCCGCCGGGAGTCGGGGCGCGCCCGCCGCGCCCGGGCCGGCGAGGTCGTGGCGCTCCTGCGGCGCGCCTACCCCGACGCGCGCTGCTCGCTCGACTTCCAGAACCCGTTCCAGCTCCTGGTCGCGACCATCCTCGCGGCGCAGTGCACCGACGCGCGGGTGAACGCCGCCACGCCGGCCCTCTTCCGGCGCTTCCCCGACGCCCGCGCGCTCGCCGCCGGAGATCTCGCGGAGGTCGAGGAGCTGGTGCGCACCACCGGCTTCTACCGCAACAAGGCGCGCGCCATCGTCGGCATGAGCCAGGCCCTGGTCGCCGAGCACGGCGGCGCGGTGCCGGCCGACATGGCCGCCCTGGTCCAGCTCCCCGGGGTCGGCCGCAAGACCGCCAACGTCATCCTCGGCAACGCCTTCGGGCGGAACGAGGGGATCGTGGTGGACACCCACGTCCAGCGCCTCTCCCGCCGGCTCCATTTCACCGAGCAGACCGACGCCGAGAAGATCGAGGCCGATCTCCTCCCCCTGGTCGCCCGGGAGGACTGGACGCACTTCTCCCATCTCCTGATCGACCACGGCCGGGCGGTGTGCAAGGCGCGCAAGCCGGAGTGCCCGCGCTGCCCGGTGGCGGAGCTGTGCCCTTCGGCCGAGGTGTGAGGCCCCGGCCGAGTTAATATTCTTTTCCTACTATCTTCTGGAGGAGCCAAGAAGCTCATGAGCCAAGCTCACACCGCGGGCAAGACGGCGGTCGTCACCGGCGCCAGCGCCGGCATCGGCGCCGCCACGGCGCGGGCGCTCGCCCGCGAAGGGTTCCGCCTGTTCCTGGGGGCCCGCCGGCTCGACCGCCTGCGCGAGGTCGCCGAGCCGATCGGGGCGACCGCCCTGCCGCTCGACCTCACCGATCCGGCGAGCGTCGAATCCTTTGTCGCCCAGCTCCCGGCCGACGTCCACCTGCTGGTCAACAACGCCGGGGCGGCTTACGGCGTCGGCCGCATCGCCGAGGCCCGGGACGAGGACTGGGCCGCCATGTTCGAGCTGAATGTGCTGGGGGTGCTGCGCATCACCCGCGCCCTGCTGCCGCGCCTGGAGGCGACCGGCGACGGCCATGTCATCAACCTGGGCTCGACCTCCGCCTTCGAGAACTACGTCGGCGGCGGCGGCTACACCGGCACCAAGCACGCCATCCGCGCCTTCACCCGGACGCTGCGCCTGGAGGTGCTCGGCAAGCCGGTCCGCGTCACTGAGGTCGATCCAGGCCTGGTGGAGACGGAGTTCGCGACGGTCCGTTTCGCGGGCGACGCCGAACGCGCCAAAGCGGTCTACCGCGGCATGGAGCCGCTCACCGGCGACGACGTCGCCGAGTGCGTGGCCTTCGCGGCGACCCGTCCCGCCCACGTCAATATCGACGAGATCGTCGTGCGCCCCCGCGACCAGGCGAGCTCCCAGATCGTCCACCGGCGAGAGCCCTGAAGAAGCTTGAAGAAGGAGAAGGAGAGAGCCATGCGCCCCAGGTCCTTGTTCCGCCTCTACGCCGCCGCCGTGTCGGTCGCGGCGCTCTCGCTCGCGGCGTGCGACGTGATGTTCCCGCACTACTCGGAAGGGGAGAAGCTCTACCGCGACAACTGCGCCGAGTGCCACGGCGTCGATGGCTCGGGCAACACCCCGCTCTACATGGGCAACGGCTACGCCGACCTGCTCGACAACAACTGGAAGAACGGCGGCGACCCGGGCTCGCTCGCCAACTCGATCCGCAACGGGGTCTTCGGCGAGATGCCGGGCTTCAACCAGAAGCTGACCGACGCCCAGATCCGCCAGATCACCGAGCACATCCGGGTGCTGCGGGGCGAGAAGCCTCGCGAGCGGCCCTGACCAGGACGACCGACATGGATCCGCAGAGACTGAAGGACGCCTACCAGAAGCTCCAGAGCCTCGACGAGAGGCTCACCCACAAGATCCGTCCGCGCTCCGGCGGGCCGCTGATGCGGCCCAACCCGGAACAGATCGAACAGTCCCTGCGCGACCTCTCGTCCTACACGGTCGAGCTGAAAGAGGTCATGCAGGAGCTCTTCCTCGCCATCGCCGGCAAGCCGGCCGGAGGGCCACAGGGCGGAGGGGGAGCAGGGTAACGGCCCGCCCCCGAGACAACGCGGCTGGGAGCGCCGGCATCTTGCCGGCATCTAACCAAATCCAGATTAGATTTGCCGGCAAGATGCCGGCGCTCCCAGCCGCGTGTGTCTCCGTCCAGACCCTCTAGTGCGCCGCGCCCCCCTTGGGGATCGGCGGCGCGGTGATCTTCTTCGGCGGGTTCTGCTTGAGCTCCTGCATCAACACCTCGACCGCCTTCGTCAGGGTCGGGTCCTCCCCCTTGGCGATCAGCTCGGGGCGGTCGATCACCTCGATGTCCGGGGCGACCCCCTCGTTCTCGATCGCCCATTTGCCGTCCACCGTCAGGAACCGGTAGGCCGGGGTGGTGAGCTGGCCTCCGTCGAGGAGCTGCGGGCTGTTGGAGAGGCCGATCAGGCCGCCCCAGGTCTTGGTGCCGATCAGCGGACCGAGGCCGAGCTGGCGGAAGTACCAGGGGAAGGCGTCGCCGCCAGAGCCGGCATGGCCGTTGGTCAGGCAGACCTTCGGCCCGCTGTTGGCGAAGTTCGGCGTCTGGTTCAGCTCGATGCCGCGCCGCACCCAGTAGTTCAGCACCGGCCGGCTGACGAGCTCGACCATGCCGTCGGGGATGAAGCCGCCGTTGTTGTAGCGCGCGTCATAGATGATGGCGTCCTTGTAGGCCTGCGGATAGAACCCCTTGTACAGCTCGCGGGTGCCGCCGATCGCGGTGTCGGGCAGGTGGATGTAGCCGATGCGGCCGCCGGAGGCCTTCTCGACCTTGCGGCGGTTGTCCTGCACCCACTCCAGGTAGCGCAGGCCCTGCTCGCTGCGCACCGGCCGCACCCGCACGTCGCGGGCGCCGGCCTCGCCGGCCGTGCCGTTGACCCGCAGCACCACCACCTGGTCGGCCTTGTTCTGGAGCAGGCGGTAGAAGTTGTCCACCCCCTGGGTCGGGGTGCCGTCCACCGCCAGGATCAGATCGCCGGCCTTGACGTTCACCCCCGGCTCGGTCAGCGGGGACCGGGTGGTCTCCTGCCAGTTCTCGCCCGGGAAGATGCGCGCGATGCGGAAGTAGCCGGACGGGTCGGCTTCGATCTCCGCCCCGAGCAGGCCGCTCTCGACCCGCGCCGGCTTGTTGGGCTCGTCGCCGCGCTCGACATAGACGTGGCCGGCCGACAGCTCCGCGCCCAACTCGCCGAGAATGAAGTTGAGGTCGTCGCGGGTCGAGAGGTAGGGCACCAGCTCGCCGTAGCGGTCCCCCAGCCCCTTCCAGTCGGTGCCATGCAGGGCCGGGTCGTAGAACCAGTCGCGCTCGATCCGCCAGGCGTCCCGGTACAACTCGGCCCACTCCTCCTTGGGCTGGACCTGGAGCTGCATCTTGCCGAGGGCAAGCCCGCCGGCATTGGCGTTCTGGCCCGGCCGGGCATCGACGATGCCGTAGCTCGCGCCGCGCTGGTAGAGGATCTTCTTGCCGTCGGCCGAGAGCGCGTAGTTCTGGACCCCTTCGAGGACCACCCCCTCCCGCTTCTCCTTGATGTTGTACATCCGGAGCTGCGCGGCGCCGCCGTCGCCGACCACGTAGAAGACGCCA
>DATAHG010000295.1:0-2813 GCA_036263295.1 Thermoanaerobaculia bacterium
GTGACCCGGATGGTGCCGGTGCCGTAGAGGACCTTGAGGTCCTGCAGGGGGTTCTGATCGACCACCACGAGGTCGGCCAGCTTGCCGGGCTCGATGCTGCCGATCTCCTTGTCCATGCCGAGGGCCTCGGCGCCGGACAGGGTGGCGGCGCGGATCACCTCCAGCGGGTGGAAGCCGGCCTCGCGCAGCAGCTCCAGCTCGCGGATGTAGTCGAAGCCATAGAGCTTGTAGATGTAGCCGCTGTCCGAGCCGGTGGTGACGCGGCCGCCGCGGTTCTTGTACTCGTTGAGGAAGGTCATCCAGAGGCGGTAGTTCTCCTTCCAGGCGACCTCGTCCTCGGTGCTCCAGTTGTACCAGTAGGAGCCGTGCGCCTCGCGGTTGGGGGCGTAGAAGCGCCAGAGGGACGGCAGGGTGTACTCGTCGTGCCACTCGGCCCGGCGCGCCCGCATCAGGTCGCGGCTCGCCTCGTAGATGGTGAGGGTCGGATCGAGCGTGAAGTCGAGCGCGATCAGCTCGTCCATCACCTGGTTCCAGCGCGGCGAGAACGGCGCCGCCGCCTGCTTCCAGAGCCGGCCGGCCTGGCCGAAGCGGTGCGACTCGTCGCTGAAGTTGTAGTCCAGCGGGTAGTCCTGGATGGTGCGGGAGTCGAACAGCGCCTCCGGCAGCCCGTACCAGTGCTCCATGGTGGTGAGCCCCCAGCGCGCGGTGTCGAGGACGTTGGCGCGCGCCACGTAGAGCTGGGCGTGGTGGCAGGCGGTGCGCAGCCCCTTCTTCTTGGCCTCCTCGATGGCGGCCTTCATGATGTCCGGCCGGTAGCCGAAGAACTTCACGCCGTCGGCGCCCTGGGCGGCGATCTGGTCCACCCACCGGCGACCCTCGTCCGGCGTGACGAACGGCTTGTCGGTGCCCTGCCCGAAGAAGATGTAGGACTCGATGCGTGGCGCGGTGATCTCGTTGCGGGCGCTCTTCGCCTTGTGGTCGAGGGTCCACTCGATGCCGTTGCCGCTGCCGGGCTCGCGGATGGTGGTGATGCCGTGGCCCATCCAGAGCTTGAGGACGTATTCGGCCGGCACCCCCTGCTCGGCGCCGCCGAGGTGGCCGTGCATGTCGATGAGGCCGGGCAGGACGTACATGCCGGAGAGGTCGATCTCGCGGTCGCCGGGGTTGGCCTTCGGGCGCCCCTCGGGGCGGATCGGCACGCCCGGGTTGCCGACCATGGCGATGTTCACGATGCGGTTCTTCTCGATGACGATGTCGACCGGCCCATAGGCCGGGGCGCCGGTGCCGTCGATCACGGTGGCGCCGCGCAGGATGAGGCGCTGGAACGGCCCCTCCCCTTCGGCGCGCGGCGGCGCCGGCTTGACGCCCGGCGGCTCCTCGGCCGCCCGGACCGGTCCGCCGCCGAGCAGGGCCGTCAACGCAAGCAGGATTCCCGCGCGGCACGCGCGGCTACGCCAGTGGTCCATGGTCTCGATCTCCTTCGATTTCTTTCAGAGGCTCCTGGAAGGCGTCCGCATCCTCTCAAAGAAGGGGCCGGGCGGCAAGCGCGTTCGGTGTAGAATCAGCCCTTCACTCCCGGGCAGCAAGGCCATGAGTCAGACCTCGGCGACCGCATCGTCTTTTTCCGTCACCTGTCCGGGGTGTGGGCAACGCCTGCGCTTTTCGCTGGGGGTGGAGGTGCCGGCCCGGGTGCGGATCCAGTGCTCGGCCTGCCAGACCGCGTTCACGGTGCGCCGGCCCGGAGCCGAGTCCCCCGCCGCCAGCCTGACCGGAGTCCCCACGCCGCCGACCTATGTCGGGATCCCGGTGGCCTCGACGCCGCCGCCGGCCGTGGCACCGCCCCCCCGGCCGCAGCCTTCGGCGGCATCGGCGGCATCGGCGGCGAGTCCGGCCGCGAGCCTGGCGCCGCCGCGCCGCCGCTTCGGCGAGGCGGCCTTCGTCCCCGGCGAGGTCATCGCCGGGCGCTACGAGGTGGTCCGCTTCATCGCCCGCGGCGGCATGGGCGAGGTCTACGAGGTCGAGGACCGCGAGTTGCGCGAGCGCGTCGCCCTGAAGACGGTGCGCTCGGAGGTGGCCCGCGACACCATCGCGATCGAGCGTTTCAAGCGCGAGATCCAGCTCGCCCGCAAGGTCACCCACCCCAACGTCTGCCGGATCTTCGACGTGGCCCACCACCGTTTCGAGGGGCCGGCCGGCGGCTGGACCGGCGGCGAGGGGGAGAGCCTGATCTTCCTCACCATGGAGCTGCTGCCCGGCGAGACCCTGGCGGACCGCATCCGCCGCGACGGCAAGATGGCGCCGGAGGCGGCGCTGCCGATCGTCCGCCAGGTCGCCGAGGCGCTCCATGCCGCCCACCAGGCCGGGGTGGTCCACCGCGACCTCAAGCCGGGCAACGTGCTGCTGATCGAGGGGCGGGGCGGGCCGGCCGCGGCGGGCACGCCGCGGGCGGTGGTCACCGACTTCGGGCTGGCCCGCCTGGAGGGGGGCGCCGAGTCGGGGGGCGGGATGCCCGCCCTCACCATGACCTCGGCGGGCGTCATCGGCACCCCGGCCTACCTCGCCCCGGAGCAGGTGGACGGCACCGAGATCACCGCGGCGGTGGACATCTACTCCCTGGGGATCGTGCTCTACGAGATGCTGACGGGGACGGTGCCGTTCGTCGGCGAGACCGCCCTGATGACGGCGGTCAAGCGGCTGCGCGAGGCGCCCCCCTCGCCGCGGGTCCACACCCCCGGGCTCGACCCGCGCTGGGAGGCGGTGATCCTGCGCTGCCTGGAGCGCGCGCCCGCCGCCCGCTTCGCCGACGCCCGCGA
>DATAHG010000296.1:0-5359 GCA_036263295.1 Thermoanaerobaculia bacterium
AGCAGGGCCGCCGGGTCGAGGTTGCCCTGGAGGGTGCGGGCGCCGACGGTCTGGCGGACGAGCGACAGTGGCTGGCGCCAGTCCACCGAAAGCACGTCCACCGGCAGCTCGTTCATCCCGGCGAGCAGATGGGAGCCGCCGTTGATGTAGTAGATCAGGGGGACCGGGCCCTGGATCGCCTCGACCACCTTGCGCAGCGGCGGCAGGGCGAGGGTGCGCCAGCGCTCCAGGTCGAGCAGGCCGCCCCAGGTGTCGAAGAGCTGGAGGGCCTGGGCGCCGGCGGCGATTTGCCCTTTCAGGTAGGCGATCGAGACGTCGGCGATGCGGTCGAGCAGCACGGCGAGCCCTTCCGGGTCGCTGTAGCTCCAGGCCAGCAGGTGCTCGAAGTGCTTGGAGCCGCCCCCTTCGATGAGGTAGGCGGAGAGGGTCCAGGGGGTGCCGCCGAAGCCGATCACCGGCAGCTTGCCGTCGAGCTCGCGGCGCACCAGGCGCATGGCGTCGAAGACGTAGCCCAGGGTCTCGTCCACGTCCGGCGTGCGCAGGCGGGCGATGTCCTCGCGGGTGCGCACGGGGTCGGGGAAGGTCGGGCCGTCTCCTTTCACGAAGAGCAGCTCCTTCCCCATGGCCTCCAGGGGGAGCAGGATATCGGCGAACAGGATGGCGGCGTCCACGCCGACGATCCGCACCGGCTGGAGGGTGACCTCGGCGGCCAGCTCCGGGGTCTTGCAGAGGGTCAGGAAATCGGCTTTTTCACGCACGGCCCGGTATTCCGGGAGATAGCGCCCGGCCTGGCGCATGATCCAGACCGGCCGGCGCTCCGTGGCTTCGCCGCGGCAGGCTCGAAGGAAGAGGTCGTTCACGGGGGAGGAGGATATCACCCCCTCCCCCGTGAACGCCGTAGTCGAACGCCGTAGTCCTACGGCAGGAAGCCTTCGCGGTCCTGCAGGCCGTTCAGCTCATCCGAGCTGGCGGGCACCGCCGGCAGGATGTACGTCTTGGTGACGCCGGTGCTGATCTGCTGGATGTCCACCTCGACCCGCGACGGGGTGAAGCGGACCAGCGTCGGCCACAGGAAGCCGTTCGGGCGCGGGCCGATGATCCGGATGAAGACCTCGGACCGGCCGGCGAGCTGGCCGCTGACGCAGACGGTGTCGGGCAGGCAGGCGGTCTCGCGGCGGCCGGCCACGGTGGTGCCGGACGGGTCCACGATCCGCACGCGGAAGCGGAAGTTCGGGAATTCGGGCGAGGTGAAGAAGCCGTTGCCCGGCCCGGTGCCGGTGGTCGCGGTGACGGTGTTCGAGAAGGCCGAGTTGCCGCCCGAGCCGAGGGCGCGCACCCGGAAGCTGTAGGTCGTGCCGGGGTCGAGGCCGCTGGCCGTGGCACCCGCCGAATTGGCGCCGACCGTGCCGAGCGAGGTGAAGGCGCCGCTGCCCTCCCGGATCTGGACCTCGAAGCCGGTCTCGTTACTGGAATTGTCGGTCCAGGAGAGGTCCACCTCGTCCGAAGAGGTGGAGACCACCTGCAGGTTGGTCGGCGCGGACGGCACGCCGCCCCCGCCGCCGCCGGTGCAGGCCAGCGTGATCGAGTAGTTGCCCGTCTGGTTGCCGGCCGCGGTGTTGGCCCAGATCGTCCACTCGCCGGAGCGGTTCAGGGTCTGGGTGATGCGGGCGTTGTTGCCGCCGGCGCCGTCGTCATCCTGGGTGTCGTTTTCGAGCGGATCGAACAGCCAGAGGTAGGAGTCCACCTGGGACGAGGTCATGCTGACCGTGACGGTCTGCCCGGAGGTGCCCTGGAAGGTGTAGACGTCGACCGCCGAGGTGGAGCCGTCGGTCTCCTCGAAGAAGCAGTCGTCGGCGTTGAGCGTGCCGCTGCGGGTCTGGCCGCAGGTGATGGGGGTCGCGCTGCAGGGGGGGACGCCCACCGCCTTGGGACCGCCCAGGCTCAGCAGGCCGCTCGCCGCCGTCTTCGGCGCGACCGGCCCCTCCGTGGCCCGGGGCTTCAAGGTGGGCTGGGCGGCGGACAGCGGCGACAGGGACACAAACCAGCACAGGGCGGCGATCGCGGCCCCGGTGGTGATTCTCCTCGTGGAATTCATAACTCTCCTTTCTCGACAAGCGAAACCACAGCTCGGGCGAAGTAGATGCAAGCCGCAAGCCTGGCCGGGACGCCGGGTCGCCTCTCGGGTGGGCAATTTCCGGTTTCCCTCCTCCGTCCCGCCCTCTATACTTCCCTGTCCCGTTCAGAGGTCGGGCGCCTATCATGATTGAAATCGACGGAACATCGCTCACTCTCGAGCAACTCGGCCAGGTGGTCTTCGAGAAGACCCCCTGCGCCCTCGCCATGCCGGCCCGCGACCGCGTCCGCGCCGGCCGCGCCGTGATCGAAAGGGCGCTGGAGACCGGGGAGGCGATCTACGGCCTCAACACCGGCTTCGGCGACCTCGCCAACGTGCGGATCGAGCCGGAGCGGCTGGAGCTGCTGCAGCGCAGCCTCATCCTGTCCCACGCCGCCGGCATGGGCGATCCGCTGCCCGACGCGGCGGTGCGCGGCATGCTGCTGCTGCGCGCCAACACCCTGGCGCGCGGCCATTCGGGGGTGCGGCCGGAGGTCATCGACGGGCTGCTCGCGCTGCTCAACCACGACGCCCTGCCGGTGGTGCCGGCCCAGGGGTCGGTCGGCGCCTCGGGGGACCTGGCGCCGCTCGCCCATCTTGCCCTGCCGCTGCTCGGCCGCGGCCGCCTGCGCCTGGAGGGTTCCGAGGTGACGGCGGAGGAGGGCCTGCGCCGGATCGGCCTGGCGCCGCTGGAGCTGCGCGCCAAGGAGGGGCTCGCTCTGATCAACGGCACCCAGGCCATGGCGTCGCTGCTCGCCCTGGCCGTGCTGGAGACCCGCCGGCTGGTCAAGACCGCCGACCTCGTCGGGGCCCTCTCGACCGACGCCCTGCGCGGCACCGATACGGCGTTCGACCCGCGCATCCACGCGTTGCGCCCGCATCCGGGCCAGCAGGCGAGCGCCGCGAACCTCTGGAACCTCATGGAGGGCTCGGCCATCCGCGAGTCTCACCGGGTGGGGGACGTGCGAGTCCAGGACCCCTATTCGGTGCGCTGCATGCCGCAGGTCCACGGGGCGGTGCGCGGCCTCCTCGCCGACGTCGAGGCCAAGCTGGCGATCGAGATCAACTCGGTGACCGACAATCCGCTGGTCTTCATCGAGGAAGACGGGAGGGCGGACGGCGGCGCGGGCCGGGCCCGGGAAGAGGAGCGATTCGCCATCCTGTCCGGCGGCAACTTCCACGGCGAGGTGATGGCCTTCGCGGCGGACATCCTGGCGATCGGCCTCGCCGAGCTGGCGGCGATCAGCGAACGCCGGATCGAAAAGCTGACCAACGCCTCGTTCTCCGGCCTGCCGCCGTTCCTGGTGCGCGACGCCGGGGTGAATTCGGGCTTCATGATCGCCCAGGTCACGGCCGCCGCCCTGGTGAGCGACAACAAGATCCTCTGCCATCCGGCCTCGGTGGATTCGATTCCGACCTCGGCCGACAAGGAGGACCACGTCTCGATGGGCATGGGCGCCGCCCTCAAGCTCCAGACCGTCCTGACCCAGACGCGGCGGGTGCTGGCGATCGAGCTGACGGCGGCCTCCCAGGGGATCGACCTGCTGCGGCCGCTGACCTCCAGCCTTCGCCTGGAGGCCCTGCACGCCGAGGTGCGGACCCGCATCCCGGTCTGGGACCAGGACCGCGAGATGGCGCCGGATCTCGCCCTGGCGGAGAATTTCCTCCGCCAGGGGATTGACGCGCACCTGCGGGAGCTGCTGTAGTTGAAGCGAAACCGAAAGTCCCTGCTGCCGCGTCCAGCGGCACTTCAGAAGGAGAAGACAGCCGCGGCGACGTCCCGCCGCGCCGGTCCAGGATCCCTTTTCCGATGCTCCGACTGGTAGCCTACACGCCCGACAAGGTCCTCCGCTTCCCGGTCCACCGCAGCGAGCTGGTGATCGGCAGCGAGGAGGAGTGCGACATCTGCCTGCCCTTCACCGGGGTGGCGCAGCGCCACGCCCGCCTGCTGTTCGACGGCACCGAGCTGCGCATCGAGGACCTCGGGACGCGCAAGGGGATGCTGGTGGGGGGGCGCAAGGTCCGCGAGGCCTCGCTGGAGGTGCTCGACGAGATCCGCCTCGGCGGGGTCACCCTGCTGGTCGAGGACGTCCAGCCCATGCCGGAGAAGCAGCCGGTGGTGGACGAGCGTCCGGCGATCGGGCCGCCGTGCATCGACGCGGAGCTCATGGTCACCCACCTCGCCCGCATCAGCGACTGGGTGCTCGCCGATTCCGAGAGCCGCACCACCTCCGAGGCCCTGGTCACCGACGTGCTGGCCGATTTCGGCGGCGGCGTGCTCTTCCTGCTGCTCGGCGAGATGGAGCAGGCGGGGGTCAAGCTGGCGGTGGCGAGCGATTCGCTCTGGCTCCCCTCCGGCGAGGAGCTGGTGGACCAGCTCACGGCGCGGCGCACCGCCGGCCAGGAGCAGGAGCGCGGCGGCGCCTTCGACGGCCAGCTCGCCGGCGCGCCGGCCTGGGTCTGCCATCACACCTTCATCGCCCTCGACCGCACCTATTCGCTGGTCGCCGCCTTCCCGCGGTTCCGGCCGGACGGCTGGTCGCCGGTGTCGTCGCTGCGGGCCCTGGCCCACCTGCTGGTGCTCGGCCTCGTCCATCACGTCGGGTGGTACGAGCCGATCCTGCCGGGCCACCCGGGGCAGCAGGACCTCATCCTCGATCCCAGCCTGGTGGTGGGGGAGTCGGCCGCCATGAAGCGGGTGGTCGAGCAGATGCGGATGGCGGTCGATCCGTCGGTGCCGGTCCTGCTGTGCGGCGAGCCGGGCATGGGCAAGGAGCTGCTGGCGCGCTCGATCCACCTGTCGGGGCCGCGCCGTCATGGCCCCTTCGTGACCGCCTCGTGCGGCGGCGCCAAGCCGAACCAGATCGAGGCCGACCTCTTCGGCGCCGAGGTGGCGGGCAAAGGGGGGCCGGTGCGGCGCGAGGGCAAGCTCCTGCTGGCCGACCGCGGCACCCTGTTCCTCGACGAGGTCGATCAGCTCCCGATGGAGATCCAGGACCGCATCATGCGCTTCCTGCGCTCCGGCCAAGTCGAGCCGGCCGGCAGCAACGACGCCCACGCGGTGGACGTGCGGATCATCGCGGGCAGCCGCGCGACCCTGGAGAACGCGGTGTCGCGCGACAGCTTCCGGGTGGACCTCGCCTACCGCCTGTCGCAGTTCACGATCGAGGTGCCGCCGCTGCGCGAGCGCCGCGACGACCTGCCGCTGCTGATCCAGACCTACATCAACCGGTTCTGCCACGAGAC
>DATAHG010000297.1:0-2427 GCA_036263295.1 Thermoanaerobaculia bacterium
TATCGATCGAGGTTTTCCGATGTTCGACGGTTTACAGAACAAGCTCCAGGAGGTCTTCCGCCAGCTCAAGGGCGAGGGGACGATCACGCCGGAGGCCCTGCAGGGGGCTCTGCGGCAGATCCGCCTCGCGTTGCTGGAGGCCGACGTCCATTTTCGCGTGGTCAAGGCGTTCGTCGAGCGCGTCCGCGAGCGCTCCCTCGGGCAGGAGGTGCTCGAGAGCCTCACCCCCGCCCAGCAGGTAGTCAAGATCGTCCGCGACGAGCTGACCGCCCTCCTCGGCGAGGAGGGGGCCGAGCTGCGGATCGAGAAGCGCCCGTCCGTGATCCTGATGTGCGGCCTGCAGGGCTCCGGCAAGACGACCACCTCTGGCAAGCTCGCCCTGCGCCTGCGCAAGCGCGGCCGGCATCCGCTGCTGGTCGCGGGCGACCTGCAGCGCGCCGCCGCCGTCGAGCAGCTCAAGCAGGTCGGCAAGACCGTCGAGGTCCCCGTGGTCGAGCCCGAGGCGGGGGAGAAGGTGGTGGACGTCGCGACCCGCGCCCTCCAGGTGGCGCGCCAGCGCGGCCACGACGTGGTGATCGTCGATACCGCCGGCCGTCTGCATGTGGACGAGGCGCTGATGGACGAGCTGAAGCTCCTGCGCCAGCGGCTCGACCCGGACGAGACCTTCTTCGTGGCCGATTCGATGACCGGCCAGGACGCGGTCAAGAGCGCCGAGCAGTTCGCCGCCGCCCTGCCGCTCACCGGCGCCATCCTCACCAAGCTCGACGGCGACTCGCGCGGTGGCGCCGCGCTGTCGATCCGCACCGTGGCGCAGGTGCCGATCCGCTTCGTCGGCACGGGTGAGAAGGTCGAGGACCTGGAGCTCTTCCACCCCGAGCGCATGGCCTCGCGCATGATTGGCATGGGCGACGTCCTGTCGCTGATCGAGAAGGCCGAGAAGGGGCTCGACCAGGACGAGGCGAAGCGCCTCGCCGAGCGCATCGCGCGCCAGGAGTTCACCCTGGAGGACCTGCGCGACCAGCTCCGGCAGCTCCGCCGGCTGGGGCCTCTCGCCTCGGTGCTGGAGCTGCTCCCCAAGGTCGGCCCCCTGCGCGGGCTCGAATCCGCCTCGGTGGACGAAGGGGGACTGCGCCGGGTCGAGGCGATGATCAACTCGATGACCCCGCTCGAGCGGCGGCGGCCGGACGTGCTCAACGGCAGCCGCAAGAAACGCATCGCCAAGGGCTCGGGCACCTCCGTGGCGGACATCAACCGCCTGATCAAGCAGTACCTGCAGATGAAAAAGATGCTCAAGGGCGTCCAGGGCAAGTGGCTCCGGAAGGCCATGGGCATGTAGGCGGACTGGCCAGCGCGCCGGTTCGCTGCTACAATACGCAGCCTTTGCGCGCCGACCCCGGTGCGCACGACTGAAACGACTGGAGATTTCAACAATGCTGAAGATTCGGCTGCGCCGCATGGGCGCCCGGAATGCTCCGTTCTACCGTGTGGTGGTCTCGGACTCGCGCAATGTCCCGACCGCGGCCGCGGTGGAAGAGCTCGGCCATTACGATGTGACCAAGAACCCGGCCCAGGTGGTGATCGACTCCGATCGCGTGCAGCACTGGGTGAGCCGGGGCGCCCAGCTTTCGCCCACCGTCAAGAAGCTGCTCGCCCGGACGCAGAAGAGTGCCTGAGCTCGCCGACGACTTCCAGGAGCTGGTCCGACTGCTGGTCGATCAACCGGACGCGGTCGAGGTGACCGACATCCCGAGCCGCCGTGGCGGCGGGGTGCTGGAGCTGCGGGTCGCGCCGGATGACCTCGGCAAGGTGATCGGACGCCAGGGGCGGACGGCCCGGGCCCTGCGCACGCTGCTGGAGACCCGGGAAGACCGCCGGGGCGTGCGCCATGAGCTCGACATCGTCGAAGACTGAAGCCCGACAGGAGAGCCGTGCCGACCTGCCCGAGACCGTGGCGGTGGGACGCGTGTTGCGTTCCCACGGGGTCCAGGGGGAGGTCGTCGTCGCGCTGCTGTCCGATGTTCCGGACCGCATCGCTCCCGGCCGCCGTCTGCTGTTGACGCGGGAAGGGGAGCCGGCGCGGACGGTGACGGTGGAGTCGGAGCGGCCGCACAAGTCGGGCCTGCGGGTCCGCTTTGTGGGGATCGACGACCGCGACCGCGCGGACGCATTGCGCGGCGCCTGGCTGGAGGTCCCCCGGTCCGAGGTGCCCGAGCCGCCGGCGGGGACGTATTACCACTTCCAGCTCGTGGGCTGCCGCTGTTTCGACAACGGCCAGGACCTGGGGGAAGTGGTCGAGCTGCTGGAGGACGGCGGCGGCCTGCTGTTGATCGTGTCGGACGGCGCGCGGCGGTTGCCGGTGCCGTTCGTCGAGCGCTTTTTGAAGAGCGTGGACGTGGCGGCCGGCCGGATCGATCTGGAGCTGCCGCC
>DATAHG010000298.1:0-11093 GCA_036263295.1 Thermoanaerobaculia bacterium
CCCTGACCGAAGACGGTGAGGCCCTTGCCCCGGACGTGGAGGATCCGGCGGATGTCGGAAAAGTCGATCTGAAGAGGGGTAAAGCCCTGCTGCCGCCGGGCGATCCACTCGTCGGTGACGACGATCTCCAGGGTCCGCAGACTGTCGAGCTGGCGGTTGAACCCCCTCCACGCTCCGAAGCCCACGGCAGCCCCGATCACAACCGTGGAGACCACGGCGAGACCGGGATCCCCCTCGGGCCCGAGCCCGACGTAGATCCCGATCGCCACGGCGATCAGGATGATGGGGAGAATCCGGAGCAGCAGCGCCTTGCGGAATCGCTGGATGGCGCTGTCCAGCAGCTTGTGCTCGGTCCAGTTTGTCGGCATGGCCCCATTTTGCCAGATCGGGGCTGGCCGGGGCAGCGGAGGAGGAGATACAGCGATGCGTAAGAAGAAGAGGCTGGTTCTCGCCCGAGAGACGATCCAGGATCTCGACCTCAAGGACATGCCTGGGGTAGGAGGGTTCACCGGGCCCGATTGCGATTCGATCGAGCCCTGGTGGAGCTGCACCTGCACGTCCCCTCTTGATCAATAGTGCGGGCGGACCAGACGCCGGAGACTCGGGAGGGGAGAGTCTCCGGCTCTGCTCGTCAGGCTTCGGTCTGTGTCGCGAGCGCCTTCACGGTGCCGATGGCGACCAGTTGCGCGCCGGCGGCTTCCCCGGCCAGCAGGAGCTGCTCGACGTTGTGATGGGTCCAGTCGTCCAGATCGGAAGCGCAGGAGTATTTCCTGCCTCCCGGAGCGGTGCCCTGGAGCGGCACCTGGACGCGCTGGTAGAGGATGCCGTCGGATTCCTGGAAGAGCAACCGGGCGATCGTGTCGGTCACCTGCTCGGGACCGTTCAGGAGCGCGTTCGGCAGGGCGTCATTGCGCAGCCAGCCATAGATGCCGCTGTCGCCGGGATCGACCGTGAAGCTGGCCTGGCCGGTGCCGATCGAGAGGATCCACACGTTGTAGTCGGCGATGTTCTTGCCCTGGGAGGCGAGGAGCTGGTCCGCCTCCGCGAAGGCCACGATGGCGGGATCGTTGGCGGCGATGCCGCCGTCGGCGAAGGTGGCGGTGAAGGTGTTGTCGGTGCTGGTGATCTTCACCGGCGGGAAATAGAGCGGCGCCGCCGAGGTGGCCCGCCCGACGTGGACGGCCGAGAAGTTCTGCCCCGGCTGGTCCGCCGTCCAGCTCCGGAAGAAGTACGGCGCCGGCGCGTCGGAAATCTGATAGGAGACGCAGGAGACCGGGGTGATCGCGTCCGCCAGCGTAGAGCTGCCGAAGTGCCGGGTCAGGAAGTGGTTCATTCCGGAGCCGGTGTACTTCGGATTGAGCAGCGCCCATTCCCAGCCGACCGGCGGGCCGCCGGTGCTTTCGCCGATCCAGGGCGTGAAGATCTGCTTGTCGTTGTCGCGGTCGGTGTAGAACTTGAGGATTTCGGCGACGTTGTATTTCGGCAGGCCGCCGGTGCCCGGCTGAGTGAGACCCAGCGCGATCAGGCCGCCGGTCGAGGTGCCGACGACCAGATCGAAGATTTGCACGAGCGGGATCGGAAGCCTCTTTTGCAGGGCGATCAGGGCCGAGGCCGGAATGATCCCGCGGATGCCTCCGCCGTCCAGCGCCAGGATGCGAAAGGCAGGCTTGCTGTTGGTCATGGACTTCCTCCTGGAGCAGGACTGCCATGAGCGGCGCTCCTATCTCAGGCCCCCCGCCGCCGGAGCCGCCAGAGGTAGTAGACCGGCAGGCCGGCCAGCATGATGGCCAGGCCGATGGCGCTGTTGGAAGGATATTTGTAGATGGTGCTCGCGACGATCAGCCCGCAGGCCGCGACGAAGAAGGCGGTGGTGAACGGATGGCCGGGGACCCGGGCGCCGGCCGGGCCGGTCTCCCCGTCCGCCCGCCCCCGGCGCCGGAAGAAGAAGATCGTGCCGGCGGTCAGGCCGAAAAAGATGAAGTCCACCGAAACCACATAGTTCAGGATCTGCTCGTAGGTGCCCGAGAGCGCGATCACCAGGGCGAGCACACCCTGGAGCACGATGGCGACGACCGGCACCCGGCTGCGCGGGTCGATCCAGCCGACGCCACGGAAGAACAGGCCGTCCTCCGCCATCGAAAAATAGACCCGCGGCGCGGTGAGCATCCCCTGGCTCAGGAACCCGAAGGTCGAGATGGTGATGCCGGCGGCGATCAGGGCGGCGCCGCGCTCCCCGAAGGCGAGGCGCATGACGCTCGAAGCTGGCGCCGCCGCGTCCTTCAGCCCGGCCGCTCCCAGGGCGTGGAGGCAGGCCACGTTGACCGCCACGTACAGTGCGATCACTCCCAGGACGCCGATCACCAGGCCGCGGGCGAGGTCCCGGCGGGGATTTTTCATCTCGCCCGACACGAAGCTCGCGGTCTGCCAGCCGCCGAAGGCGAACATCACCGGCGTCATCGCCGCCCCGAAGGAGACGAGGCCCGCCAGCAGGCCGGTGTCCGCAGGGGCCGGAGCGGGCGAGGCGACCGAGGCAGCCAGGCCGGCCGGCCGCACGAAGAGCAGCCCGGCCGCGACGAGCGCCAGGATGGCAAGGATTTTGAGGATCATCAGGGCGCTCTGGAAGCTGCTGCCGGAGCGCACGCCGAGGCAGTTCACGGTCACCAGGACGGCGATCCCCAGCGCCGCGATGATCGATTCGCCGAGGGGGACGTGGGTGACCTCGCGGAAGTAGCGAGCGAAGGTGACCGCCACCGCCGCCATGCCGCCGGTCTGGGTGACCAGCAGCAGGGCCCAGCCATAGACGAACGCCACGGCCGGGTGGTAGGCGTCGCGCAGGTAGGCGTACTGGCCGCCGGTGCCGGGGCGGCGGTCGGCCAGCTCGGCATAGATGAAGGCGCCGGCCAGCGCGATCAGGCCACCGGCGATCCAGGCCCCGAGGATCAGCAGGGGGGTATGGACCTGCTGCGCCACCACGTGGGGGTTGACGAAGATCCCCGAGCCGATGATGCCGCCCATGACGATCATGGTGGCGTCGAAGACGCCCAGCCGCCGGGCGAGGCCCGGGACGGATTCCGTGGACGGGTTGGTCACCGGCGCGATGCTAGCACGCCCAAGTGCCTGATCTGGCAACGCTTGGCCGCCTGCGCTAGGATCCCTGTCGTGGACCCCATCACGCCCGGCGGCAAAAGTGATCACCCGGCGAAGCTCGGCAACTACCGCATCGAAGGCCGGCTCGGCTCGGGCGGCATGGGTGTGGTCTACCGGGCGTTCGACGAGGTGCTGGAGCGCCCGCTCGCGATCAAGCACCTGCAGGCCCAGAAAGGCGGCCCCACCGCCGCCCGCCGGTTCCTGCGCGAGGCGCGCGCCGCGGCCCGGCTCAACCACCCGGCCATCGTCCATATCTACGACATCGTCGAGTCCGAGCAGGGGAACTGGATCGTCATGGAGCTGGTCGAGGGGCGCACCCTCGACCGAGCGATCCAGGAGAGAAGCCTCGGCCTCAGCCAGGCGGTGCGGCTCGGCAAGGAGATCGCCGAGGGGCTCGCCGAGGCGCACGCCCAGGGCATCATCCACCGCGATCTCAAGACCTCCAACGTCATGGTGACGCCGGCCGGGCGCGCCAAGATCCTCGACTTCGGGCTCGCCAAGTTCTTCAGCCAGGAGGACGAGGGGCTGTCGCAGACCGGCATCGTCCTCGGCACCTATCACGCCATGTCGCCGGAGCAGATCCGCGGCGCGGCGCTCGATCCCCGTTCCGATCTCTTTTCGTTCGGGACGCTGCTCTACGAGACGCTCACCGGGGTCTCCCCGTTCCGCACCTCGTCGATCCCCGAGACTCTGACCCGGATCTGCCGGTCGCCGCACGTGCCGGCCTGCAATCTGCGGCCGGAGGTGCCGCGCCGGCTGTCGGATTTCCTCGACGAGCTGCTCCAGAAGGAGCCCGACCGGCGCCCGCAGAGCGCGGCCGAGGTGGCGCGCTTTCTCGAGGACCTCGACCGCTCCGGGCTGGCGCCCAGCGAGTGGACGTCCGAGCGGCCGGCCGGGCTCCCCGGAGGGCCAAGTCCTGGGCCCGGCCCCGGAACTGAGATGCGGACCGCCACCACCCCCCTGGAGTGGACGCTGGACGTCGGCACCGGTCCGACCCTGGTCGACGGGATCTTCGCCCGGCGCGCTCCCGCCGTCTCGACCCCGGTCCCCGCCGCGCCCACCTCTTCCCGCCCGAGCAGCGAGCGGCGGCAGATGACGGTGGTCTGCTGCGAGCTGGTCGGGCGGGACGCGGCCGGGGCGGCGAAGTCGTTCGATCCGGAGATCTTGTACGACCTGATGGCGCGGCTGCGCGCCCTGGCCGAGACGGTGGCGGTGCGCCACGCCGGGCACCTCGGGAGCGTGCTCGGCCACCGCATCCTGCTCTATTTCGGCTACCCCCAGGCCTATGAGGACAACGCCCGGCGCGCCGTGCAGGCCGCCCTCGACCTGACCGGCCAGGCCGGCGAGCGGCTGAGCGCCGGCCTCGGGCGGTCCGCGGTGCGCCCGGCGGCGCGGGTGGGGATCCACACCGGCCCGGCCATCGTGACCTCGGGCAGGCTCGGCACCGAGCCGGTGACCCTCGGCTCGACCCTCGACGCCGCCGTCGAGCTGGCCGCACAGGCCGGCCCGGGTGAGGTCCTGGCCAGCCCGGCGACCTCGGCGCTGGTGCAGCGCGGCTTCGTCCTGGAGCCCCTCCCGGCGGTCCGCCTGGCCGGCATGGAGGCCGCCGCCCCGCCGCACCGCGTGCTGGCCGGCCTGGACCTCGACGACACCCTGGCCGGCCTCCCCGCCCTGGTCGGCCGCCAGAGCGAGCTGGAGCTCCTGCTCGGCCGCTGGACCCTGGCCCGCGAGGGGACCGGCCAGGTGGTACTGCTGAGCGGCGACGCCGGGATCGGCAAGTCGCGCCTGGTGAGCGCCTTGCGCGAGCGGCTGGCCGGCCACCCCCAGGACCCGGCGCACTGGCTTTCCACCTACGGCTCGCTCGCCACCCAGCACTCGCCGCTCCAGCCGGTGGTCAGCCTGCTGCGGCGGATCTTCAGCCTCTCCGGCGGGGAGCCCACCTGGACGGCGGTCGAGCGCACGGCGCGGGACCACGGGCTCGCCGAAGCCGTGCCGCTGTTCGGCGCCCTGCTCGGCCTGCCGCCGGACGACCTCCACCCCGCCCCCGACCTGCCGCCCGACCGCCAGCGCGAGAAGACCCTGGAGGCGCTGGTCTCCCTGGTGCTGGAGATGGCCGAGCGGCAGCCGCTGGTGCTGGTGATCGAGGATCTCCACTGGCTCGACCCCACGACCCTCGAATGGCTCGACCGGCTGATCGATCAGGTTTCGGCGGTCCCCCTCTTCCTGGTGATGACGCTGCGCCTGCAGACCATGGAGGCGCTGTGGGGGCCGCGGGCCCACCTGACGCAGGTCACGCTCGCCCCCTTGAGCGCGGCGGAGTCCGAAAAACTGATCGATCAGGTGGCGCGGCTGCACGGCCTGCCGGCAGCGGTGCGGCGGGAGATCGTCGATCGCACCGACGGCGTGCCGCTGTTTGTCGAGGAGCTGACCAAGGCGGCGCTGGAGTCCCACCAGTCGGGCGAGGGGCGGGACCTGCCGGCGACGTTGCGCGATTCGCTGGCCGCCCGCCTCGACCGTCTCGGCGCGGCCAAGGAGGTGGCGCAGCTCGCCTCGGTGATCGGCCGCGTCTTCTCGTTCGATCTGCTCGCCGCCGTGGCGCCCCACGACGAGGCCACCCTCCAGCAGGAGCTGCGGCGGCTGGTCCAGGCGGAGCTGATCTATCGCAAGGGGGCGGGGAAGCAGACCCGCTATCTGTTCAAACATGCCCTGGTGCAAGACGCGGCCTACGATTCGCTGCTCAAGCGCGAGCGCCAGCAGATTCACCGGCAGATCGCCGAGGCCCTGGAGTCGCGGTTCCCGGAGATCCTCGATACTCAGCCCGAGCTGCTCGCCCATCACTTCGAGCAGGCCGGGGAGAACGACGACGCGGCGCAGTACTGGTTCCGGGCCGGCGGGCTCGCCCTGGGCCGCTCGGCCAGCCGCGAGGCGCTCCACCACCTGGAGGCCGCGCTGCGGCTGATCGAAACGCTGCCGGAGGACCCGTCTCGCGACCGCCGGGAGCTGGATATCCAGAACGCCCTGGCCGCGGCCACGATCACCGGCCGCGGCTATTTCGACCCCGGGGTGGAGAGGGCGTTCACGCGGGCCGAGGTCCTGGCCGAGCGGCTGAACGCCACGGAAGAGCGCTTCTGGGCCTTGCTCGGCCTGCATACCTATCAATATGTGGTCGGCAATTATCCGAAAACCCTGGAATTGAGCGAGCGCCTGGTGAGCCTGGCGGAGTCCGCCGGCAGCCCCAATCTGCGCGCCATCGCCTGGCTCTCGTTCGCGATCTATCACATCTGGCAGTGCGACTTCCGCACTGCGCTCGCGGAGCTGGAACGGGCCTATGAGATCGCGCCGCCGGACGACGATTCCTATCGCAACCGCATGGGAAGCGATCTGCGGGTCACCACCCTGGCGTTCGGGACGGTCGTGCGTTGGCACCTCGGCCTCCTCGACCAGGCCCGGCGGCACGGCGCGCGGGCCATCGCTCTGGCCCGGGAGATCGGCCACCCGTTCACGCTGGCCCTGGCCCGCCTGTTCGGCGGCGCCGGGCTGGCCCACTACCTGCGCGACGCCGAGACCGCCCTGTCCCAGGGGCAGGAGCTGTATGACGACGCGGTCGAGCTGGGCTTTCACGTCTGGTCGCTGCAGGCGGCCTTCCTGATCGCCTGGGCCCGGGTGCAGTCCGATCAGGATCTGACCGGCCGCGACGGCCCGTCGATCGGCGACTTCGAGACCGCGCAGCGCACCATCCAGCAGAGCGCGGGCGGGGCCATGCCCTATTTCTTCGCGATTCACGCCGAAATCCTGGCGGGCCAGGGGCGCCTCGATCAGGCGCTCCGCGCCCTGGAAGAAGGGCTGGCGATCTGCGATGAGCGCGGGATCCGGCCCTGGACCGAGGAGATCTATCGCCTGCGCGGCGAGCTCCTGATGGGACACGGCGGCGCCGATCCGGCCGAGCTCGAAAACCTTTTCCACACCGCCCTCTCGCGCGCCCGGGAAAACCATTCCAAAGTCCTGGAGCTGCGCGCCGCCCTGAGCCTGGGACGGCTGTGGTGCGGCCAGGGCAAGGTGGAAGAGGCGCGCGATCTGGTCGCCGGGGTCTACGGCGGATTCGGCGAGGGATTCGACACGTTCGATCTGCGCGAGGCCGCGGAGTTTCTCAGCTCCCTGCCAGCCGCGGCGGCCCCGGCGGAGGCGACGGATTGAACAGCTCCTCGCGCAGCCGCTTGGCGAGCGCCAGCTCGTCCCGGCATGCGGCGAAGTCGGCCCAGGGGCAGGCCGTGCGGCGGACCGCCTGGCGCAGGTCCGGCCAGGACGGAAAGCCGTGGGCGTTGGCGATCTCCGCCTCGGCCAGATAGCGGTCGCGCTCGCGGACGGTGAGCCCCTGGAGGCGGGCCCTTTCGGCCGCCTTGCGGACCGCCTGCCACCGCAGGACTTCGGCGTCGAGGTCGCCGGACAGGGCCAGCTCCACCCAGAGCGCCTCCGCGAAGCCGCCGCCCTCCAGCACCAGCTCCACCCAGATCTCGAACATCGCCATCCGCAACGCCATGGCGCCGTCGGCCCCCGCCGGCTTCCGGCCGAGGCCGAGAGCCGCGGCGATCTCGGTCTTGCGCCGCAGGCGCTCGTCCAGGCGCAGGCCCGGGCTCGCGGCGGCCACGGCCAGGAGGTGGCGCGCTCCCCTGCCGCTCAGGAGGTGCCAGCGCGCCAGGCCGCGCCGGGCGGTTTCCGGCTCCAGGCCGCCCAGGACGTCGGCATCGCGCTCCCGCGTCCGGTCCGAGGGTTGGAACGGGACCTCCTGCCGCCGGGGGCGGACGGCGAGACCGGGATCGGCGGCCAGCCAGCCGGCGACGCGGCGCAGCGCCCGCCGGGCATCCGTCTTCTTGAGGTCAAACGCGGCGAGACGCGGCTCCAGGCCGGCTGGCAAGCCGGCGCGGGCCAGCAGGTCCGGCCACCTCCGTTCCATATAAAAGGTTTCTTCGGCGGCGCGGACCAGCCCCTCGGCGCCGCCGCGGTCCAGCCAGCCCTGCCGGATCGCCCGCGCCGCCGCGTGGCGGACGTTGACCAGCGGAACCGAAAGGATTTCGTGCTCCTCCGGGGAGAAGACCACCGCCACCTCGTCGTCCGAGGTGAGGCTGCCGCGGCGAAAAAGGCGATAGATCGTCCCCATGCCTTGCATCCCGGCCGGCCAGCACTCCGCCGCCCGCAACGCCCCCATGCTGGCGGCCCCCACCACCAGGGCGCCGTCCGCCAGCACGTCCACGATCTCGCGCGGCGAGACCGCGTCCTGCTGGAAGAACACGCCGTCCAGGATCACGAAGACGGCGCTCCCCGCCTCGCGGTCGCGGTACAGATCGCCGCGGCGAATGGGGCCGCGCATGTCGGCTCCGGGCAGCACCGCCGCCGCTTCCGGCCGCGGCAGGCTCGGGCCGACGTAGACGATGGGGGGGCGGTGCATGGCTAGAGGAGGTGCCGGAGGCAGCGCCAGCCGATCCGGCGGCGGTTGACGGAGTAGCAGGCCAGTCCCGGGACCCGCACCCGGACCACCGGGATGCCGAGGTCCGGCCGGGTGAGGTCGGTCACCACCACCCGGCGCAGGCCGGCGGCGGCGAGGCGCTCCAGCAGGTGCTCCAGGTCGGCCCGCAGGTCCAGGCTCTCGAACGACGGCGTATGCCCGAAAGGCTGCCGGCGCGACGCCTGGAGCCGGCGCAGCCGCTCCGCCCGAGAGGCCGCCCGCGCCCCCTTGTGAAAGACATTGAAGGAGTCCCGGGCCCGCTGGATGGCGCCCAGCCGGGACTGCACGGCCTCGGTGACCGACCGCAGCGCCGCGGCCGCGGCATGGGGGGCCGCGCCCCAGCCCGGCGAGCGGAGCGTCATCGTCCCGGTCGGCCCCGGGTAGCCGTAGTCGGTGATCGTGGCGCAGAAGGTGGCGACCCCCAGGTCGGTGGTGATGTCCTGCACGGTCACGTCGAGACCGGCAGCGGCCAGGCGCTCGATCCAGCCGCGGGCGGTCGCCGGCAGGGTGGCTGGATCGACCTCGTGGACCGGCGGCCGGAGGTCGGCCGGGTCGCCGAAGTGAGCGGTCAGCTCCATCTGGCTGATCGCGTCCCGTTCGACCGTCTCGCATAGGCCGTGGACGATCGCCTCCAGAGGCGTGTTGCCGGAGGCGAGGCCGTTGGTGTCCACCTCCTGGAGCACCCCCTCGCGGGGAGGGTTGAGGGCGAGGTCCGCGGCGAGGAGCACGGGCTGCCCGGCGAGCAGGTCGAAGCTCTCGATCCAGGTGATCTCGCGCTCCGGGGAGTAGAGGCTGTCCGCCGGCAGGTCCAGGGACTCCGGATCGACCGCGGCGCCGGGCGGCAGGTCCGCGAAGCGGGCTCTGCGGGTCGAGCCGGGCGGCGCCGTCTCGGCCGAGACCCGCTCGACCGCCTCCATCAGGGCGCTCACCCGGGCGCTCACGGCGTCGGGTCCCTTGCCCATGTGGGTCGTGAGGTCCCGCGCCAGAGGGGTCACGGCGGAGAAGACCGGCAGCCGGATCGGGTCGAGCGGCGTGAGGTCCGAGACCCGCGTGACCGGCACCCGCCGGAGGAGCGGCGCCAGCCGCGCCGCGGTCTCCTCGAGCGGGACCGTGCGGCCGGAGGCCGGCGCGATCTTGGGACTGGGAGAAAAAGCTCGTGAGATATCGAAGCTCATCGCGTCACTTACTGGGAAACCGCCTTGCCTGGATCTGGAGCCGCATGGTATACCTCGATCGACCCTAGAACGACAGCTCACTCGAGGGGCTTGCGAAGCAGAGCCTCGATCCGGCGCTCCTCTCGCCCGGCCCCGATCTACTCATCTGGAGGGATGCGATGGCTGACATGACTGACGATGGCATGACCGACGATGGCACGGCTGAGGCCCTGAGCGCCGAGGGCGAGAACCGGATTCAAATCCTCGTCGAGGCGGGCGTCGTCGCAAGTCCCGCGGACTTCTCGTCCAATGCCAAGAAAGTGATCAACCGCCTCTCCGAGACGGAGTTCAACAGCGTCCTGACGATCCGCAAGCAGATCATCTCGATCGCCGGCCAGGAGGCTCTGGACGCTTACGACAAGTGCTTCAGCTTCATCACCTAGGCGAGCCCGAGCCTCCGCTCGGGAACGGCGAGCTGATCCGCCAGAAGCAGCTCCTGGTCGGGCCGGCTCTGCTGGCCGGCGGTCTGCGCCTGCGCAAGCATGCGCGGATCGCCGATCTCTACCCCAGCCTCCTGGTCCGGGCGCACGGACTGGCGCGCGCCACGGTCCCCCTGATGCGCGCCGCCATCGCCCGGCTGGAGGAGATGCGCGGCGAGGAGCCGCTGCTGGCGGAAAAGCTGATCCCGTTCCTCACGCGGTTCGCCGCCGAGGAGCGCGGGCACGACGAATGGCTGCTGCAGGATCTGGAGGTCCTGGGTATCTCCCGCCGGGAGGTCCTGGCCCGCATCCCGCCGGCCCGCATCGCGAGCGTGGTCGGCGCCCACTACTACTGGATCGCCCACCACCACCCCGCGGCCATCCTGGGGTATTGCTTCGTGACCGAGACCGGCTCCCCGCCGACCGCGGAGGTCGAGGATCTGATCCGCCGGACCGGCTATCCCCGGGAGGCCTTCCGCAGCCTCCTCCGGCACGCGGTCATCGACCTCAAGCATGGCGCCGACATGGAAAGGGCGCTCGACACTCTCCCCCTCACGGAAGAGCACCTCGCCCTGATCGGGGTGAGCGTCCTGCACACCACGCAGGGGCTGGCCGCCTCGGCCGAGGAGATCGTCGATCTCCACGAGATGCGCGGTGGCGCCTCCGGAGGGGGCGGCATCCGGCTCTACTGAGGCGCCACGGCGCTAAGATGCGGGGTCATGACAACCTCCAGCCCGATCGATCCCGGCGTCCGCATCGGTCACGTCCACCTGAAAGTCGCGAATATCGAGCGGGCCTTGCAGTTCTACTGCG
>DATAHG010000299.1:0-5515 GCA_036263295.1 Thermoanaerobaculia bacterium
ACGCGGGCGGCGGCGCCGATCCGTTCACGTTCCGCACCCCGGTCGTCCTCGGATCGTCTCTCTTCTTCACGGCGGACGACGGCGTGCACGGCTCCGAAATCTGGAAGAGCGACGGCCAGCCGGGCGACGCCGCGATGTTCCTGGACCTCAGCCAGAACGGGATCTATGAGCTGGTCCGTTCGGGAGACCGGTTGTTCTTCCCGGCCAATGGTCAGCTCTGGAGCACGGACGGAACGGTCGCCGGGACCGCGGCGGCGGCTGGCGATTCGCACGAAGCCGGCGGGCTGATCGCCCACACGCCCGGCCGGATCGCTTACGCGGGGGCTACGCCCGGGGCGGGCCTGGAGCTCTGGAGGGCGGACGCGAGCGGGGCCGCGCAGATCGCCGACATTCGCCCGGGGGCGGACAGCTCGTCGCCGGAGGCGCTCACCAGCGTCGGTCCGGTGATCTATTTCTTCGCGGACGACGGCACCACGGGCCGTGAATTATGGAAGAGCGACGGCATCTCGTCGGCGGAGCCGGTCAAGGACATCCGCCCCGGCGCGGCCTCCTCCACCCGATCCGTGATCACTCTCGACACCCTGAGCTTGCAGGAGATCGTCGCGGTCGGCACGCGGATCTTCTTCGCCGCCGACGACGGCGTGAACGGCGAGGAGCTGTGGACGAGCGACGGCACGGCATCCGGCACAGTGCGGCTGGCGGACATCAATCCGGGGGCAGGCTCGTCGCAGCCGCGCTGGCTGACGCGGGTGCGAAATAAACTTTATTTCGTGGCCGACGACGGCGTGCATGGCCGGGAGCTGTGGGTCACCGACGGCACCGCCGCCGGCACGGCGCTGGCGAAGGACATCCTGCCGGGCGCCGGCTCCTCGGTGCCGCAATCTCTCGCCGCCGCCGGGCCGGTGCTGCTGTTCGCCGCCTTCGACGGGGTTCATGGGCTCGAGCCGTGGAAAAGTGACGGAACGTCCGCCGGGACGGTCCCGGTGCAGGACATCGCGCCGGGCGCCTTGCCGTCCAGCCCCTTCCGCTTCGTGCCGTCCGGGCCGAACGTCTACTTCCCCGCGAACGACGGCACGCACGGCTTCGAGCTGTGGGCCCTGCCGCGGACGGCCCTGGGCTCGACTTTCGGCGATGTGCCCACGGATTACTGGGCTTTCCCCTGGATCGAGGCGCTCGTCGACTCCGGGATCACCGGCGGCTGCGGCGACGGCAACTACTGCCCCGACCGGCCGGTGAGCCGGGCCGAGTCGGCGGTCTTCCTAGTCCGCGCGGCGCACGGGCCCCTCTTCACCCCGCCGCCGCCCTTCGACATGGGCTTCAACGACGTGCCGACCAACTTCTGGGCGGCGGCCTGGATCGACCAGCTCGTGGCCGACGGCGTGACCAGTGGCTGCGGCAATTTCAACTTCTGCCCCGACCGTTCGATCACCCGGGCGGAGCTCGCGGTCTACCTCTTGCGCTCCCGGTTCGGCGAGACCTTCACCCCGCCGGCCGGCACCGGCATGGTGTTCGGAGACGTGCCCGCGAATTATTGGGCGCGTGACTGGATCGAGCACCTGACCGCCCTCGGCGTCACCGGCGGCTGCGGCAACGGCAATTATTGCCCCGACCGTCCCGTCACCCGCGCCGAGTCGGCGGTCTTCCTGGTCCGCGCCGCGCATGGCCCGCTCTTCACCCCGCCGCCGCCCTTCGACATGGGCTTCAACGACGTGCCGACCAACTTCTGGGCGGCGGCCTGGATCGACCAGCTCGTGGCCGATGGCGTGACCAGTGGCTGCGGCAATTTCAACTTCTGCCCCGACCGTTCGATCACCCGGGCGGAGTTGGCGGTCTACCTGCTGCGCTCCCGGTTCGGCGAGACCTTCACCCCACCGGCCGGCACCGGCATGGTGTTCGGGGACGTTCCCGCCAACTACTGGGCCCGCGACTGGATCGAGAATCTGGTCGCTCTCGGGATCACCGGCGGCTGCGGCAACGGCAACTACTGCCCCGACCGCCCGGTCACCCGGGCCGAGATGGCGGTGCTGCTCGGCCGGATGTTCGAGTTGGGGACGCCGTAGCATCAACGGCCTGAGTTGCCACGCGAAGCCCACTGTAGAGACGCCCGGGAGGGCGTCTCCGCGGCGGAGAGGACGGTCAGAGCTGCTTGACGTAGGGACGGGGACGGGCGCATTCGGGTTGTAGAGCCCGCGGTGGCAGGGTTGGACTCGTCAAAGGCATCGCCGCCCCAGAGACGCCCTTCCGGGCGTCTCTACAGTGGGCTTCGCGTGGCAATCGGATCGACATCCGATTTGTGAGCGCTGTGGAACCCGAGCGGCGCCGAAATGGATCAGAGGCTAGAGAGCTGCCAGCTTCAGGCACTCTTCAGCACTGACGATGGATCAGGAGCGCGAGTACTTCTTCGTGAGGTACTCGCCATACTCCTCTTTCTGATCCTTGATCTCTAACCCTTTCAACACACCCGCCAGCCTGGCCACGACGCTCTCTGGTGCTGTCGGTTGAAGGTCTGACATGGTTTCCTTGTCGGATTTCGGCTTGCTTCCCATGAGATCGTCCTCAGAACGGAGCCTCTTCCGCGCTCTCCCGGCGGATGGGCTCCCCCGACGCTTCGACGATGAGCTCGATTTTCTCTTCCGGTTCCTCAGCCGGGATCTCCGGCGCCGTGGGCACCGTCACCTGGGATCGCCCTTCGAGGAGCCTCTCCAGCCGGCCGAGGGCATCGTCGAGTTGGCGGACGGTCGCGTGACCCGAGGTGCCTTGCCGCTTGCTCGGGGCCGCCAGCTTGCGCGGCAGGCCGACGCCTTCCCAGAGGTCGCGGCGCTCTTCCAGGATGTCACGCCGCAGGGTGATCCCGTGCTTCGCGAAAATCGGCGCGAGCTCGTCGTAGCGCTCCAGCAGCGTCCGCCGGGTCGCCTCATAGGCGTGGGCGCAGACCGCCTGCCGCTCGGCGAAGCCGAAGATGTTGGTGAAAAACATGAGGTAATCGTCCCGCTTCGGCTCGACCAGGACCACGTCGGCGTGGCGGAACTTCTGCTCGTAGGCCGCCATCCCGACCTCCAGCCGCGAGTGGACCAGGGTGCGGAAGGTCTGCGAGAGCACGGCCGGCAGCCCGCGATCGGTCAGATTGCCCCGCCGCAACAGGCCGGCTTCCGCGGCCCGGATGGTGTCCACCGGGACGATCGGGTTGACGCAGATCAGCAGGTCGGCCCCGGCTTCCAGGGCGACCGAGGCGTGGAGAGTCTTCAAGAGCACGCCGTCCACGTAGTGGCGCCCTTCGATCTCGACCGGCGGGTAGAGCCCGGGGAGGGCGCCGCTCGCCTGCACGGCCCGCGAGATCGGGATGTGATCGTGCCCGGGCTCGCCGAAGCGCATGGCATGGCCGGAGTCGAGATCGGTCGCCACCACCACCAGACGCTTGCCGAGCTGGCGGAAGTCGTCGGTCCGTCCCTTGATGCTGTAGATCTTCTGGACGTAGGCGCGGATCGGCTCGTTGTCGAAGATCCCGACCGGCAGGGCCCGTCCGATCCGCATCAGGGACTCCAGGAGACGGCGCTGCGGGAGGTTCGTGACGTAGTCCCAGATCGATTCGGCCACCAGGCCCGGGAGGGCGGTGGTGCTGCGCAGAAACCGGCCGACCGCCGGGGTCAGGAAGGTCTCGGGGATGAAGGGGTGCTCCCCCGGCTCCATCGAGACAATCGCCCGGCACATCTGGGCGGTGGTGAGATCGTTCGCCAGGTTGGCGCAGAGGAACGCGCCGGCGCTGACCCCGACGTAGATATAAAGGTTATTCAGGTCGAGGCCGTCAAGCGCCTCGTCGAGCGCGCGCAGGGCGCCGATCTCGTAAATGGCGCCTTCGGGCGCTCCGGCCGCGAGGGCCAGCCCGACCCGGAAGGGCCGGGCCGGGCCGGCGGGATTTTCGTCCTCCCGGATTTCCACCGGGTACCTCCTTAGCCGATGATCTTCGCGTCAGGATTCGGGGTGATACCGCCGAGAGTGCCGTCCATCACGATCGGCGGCTCGGTCGCGGTGCGGGGCCGCAGGTTCTCCACCTTGGCGGTGAGCTCCTCGACCTTGAGCGTGAGGTTGCGGATCTCGTCCCGGGTGGGCACGCCCAGCCGGTGGAGAGCGCTGGTCACCGCCTCATCGACCTTGCCGCCCACGTCGCCCCAGGTGCTCTCGGCCTTGGTGCGCGCCTTCTCGTAGGTCTCCTTGACCTCGACCTTCCCCTTGGCCTCCCACTCCCGGCCGCGCTCGACCAGGCGCTGGAAGACCTTGGTGCCCTCTTCCTCGGCGGCGGCGAGGGCGCCGAGCCCGGCCAGCCAGATCCGGTGGGCCGAATCCTTGAGATCGTCCTGCAGGGTCTTGTCGGTGCTGGTGGTGTTGGGATCCATGGCTTCTCCTCTTGTTCTTTGAAGCGGCCGTGGGGCCGCGGGTCTGTCTGTTCTAGAAACCTTTTGACGCTATTGTCTCAAGCCCGTGGATGGGCGATCTCGTCGAGCTTCCGCGACAGCGTGTCGAGCCGGGCGGAGAGGATGCGGATATCGTCCCGAGTCATCAGGCCGAGCCGCTTCAGGGCCGCCTTGCTCTCGAACTCGACGGTGTCCTGGAAAAGCCTGCCAGCCTCTTTGAAGGCGGCCTGGGTGCGGTCGGCCGCGGTCTCCAGCGCCGCCTTCCGGCGTGCCTCGACCGTGCGGCCGCGCTCGATCAGGCGATCGACCGCCTCGCGGCTCTGGCCCTCGGCCTCGGCGACGACGCCCAGGCCGGCCAGCCAGATCTCCCGCACGCCCTTGAAGATCTCCCGCCCCATGCGCTGCACGTCCTCGCGGTTCCAGTTCTGAGCCGTGTTCATTCGGCAACCTCCTTGCTGATCCCATTGCTGCCGGGCGCGGCGACCGTCTCCGGCGCCCTGGCCTCGTCGGTTTCGAGCTGCGATAGCGACGATTCGAGCTGCTCCAGCCGGGAACGCAAGGACGCCATCTCTTCGCGAACTTTGCGGACCGGCGCCAGCCGGTCGATCGACGCCTGCACCAGACGGTCCAGGCCGTGCTGCATCTGCTCCACCCCGGTCGTCACCGCCCGCTCCCCCATCCGCACCAGCTCGTGCAGCAGGTCGCTCGGGATGAAAGAGGTCCCGCGCCGCCCCTCGTCGAGGATGATCTGAGCCAGGGTCTGCGAGGTGACGTCGTTCGAGGTGGCATTGTCCACCACCCGGACCTCCTGTCCCTGCCGGATCCAGCTCGCGATCTCCTCCAGAGAGACATAGCGGCTCTCTTCGGTGTCGTAGAGCTTGCGGCTCTCGTAACGTTTGATGAGCCGGATCATGGGCGCCTCCTTGGGTCTTCCAGGCTGATCGATTCAATGGATGGAGGGAGCCCGGAGGGGATCCCTCGCGTCAAGGAAAGATTACCGCACTGCGGCATAGAGCGTCAAGAGATTTTTGCCGCTCTGCGGCAAGGCGGCTGAAGTCGGTCGCAAAGCGGGAAAGATCAGTGACAACGCGGGGAGACGTTGCGAC
>DATAHG010000300.1:0-2005 GCA_036263295.1 Thermoanaerobaculia bacterium
CACCGAGATGGCTGGAATGATCTATTTCTCGGCCGAGGCGAGCATCGGCACCGAGCTTTGGAAGACCGACGGCACGCCGGGGAATGCCTCCCAGGTCAAAGACATCAATCCGTCCGGCAGCTCGGGCACTTTCGAGCTGACCGTGGTCGGCAGCACTCTCTTCTTTCGCGCTTTCGATTCCACCCATGGCGCCGAGCTCTGGAAAACCGATGGAACCGAGGCCGGCACGGTGCTGGTGAAGGAAATCAATGCGGGAGCGGGCAGCTCGTTTTTTTCCGGGCACCTGGCCGGGCTGACGGCACTGGGCGGCCAGCTCTTCTTCTGGGCCTTCGACGGCACCCATACGGAGCTGTGGAAGAGCGACGGCACTGCGGCCGGCACCGTTCAGGTCACCCATCTGAGCCCGGAGGTGGCGCCGTCATTCCTGGTTGTGGACACCGGTTTCGCCGCCGCGGGCGGAGCGCTCTACTACCGCGCTTTCGAGCCCGGCGGGATGGAGCTGTGGAAGACGGATGGCACTGAGGCTGGCACCGGCCAGGTGAAGGACATCAACCTGCAGGCTTCCTCCCTGTTCCTGTTCAACGGCGAGCCGGTTGGCGGCGAGCGCTGGCTCGCTCCTACGCCCGGGGGAGGCCTGCTCTTCCAGGCGACGGACGGCGCGACCGGTTTCGAGTTGTGGAAGACGAACGGCTCGGCGGCCGGCAACTCGCAGGTGGCGGACCTCATCGCCGGGAGCCTGTCTTCCTTCCCCGCCGAGATCACCCGGCTGGAAACGGGCTTCGCGCTCACGGCGTCGGGAGTGCTCTGGAAGACCGATGGCACGCCCGGCGGCACCGCTCCCCTCGGAGAGGATGCGAATCTCGACAAGTTCCTCACCGCGTTCGGAGGTCTCGCCTTCTTCTCGCGCCAGTCCGTGACCACCGGTCAGGAGCTGTGGCAGACCGACGGCACCGAGGCCGGAACCCGGATCGTCAAGAACATCCGCCCGGCGCAGGAGTCGTCGAATCCCGCCCAGCTCACGGTCTCCGGAGGGCGGTTCTTCTTCACCGCGGCCGACGGCGCCAATCCGGATGACGTTCCGGACACCGAGCTTTGGAAGAGCGATGGAACCGAGCCCGGGACCGTCCTGGTCAAGGATATCCGGACCGGGATCGAAAGCTCGAATCCGGACCGCCTGACCGATGTCGGCGGTGATCTGTTCTTTTTCGCGCTGACCGACGCCGTCGGCCGCGAGTTGTGGAAGAGCGACGGCACGGAGGCCGGGACCAGCCTGGTGAAAGACATCCGGCCGGGCACCGAGTCTTCCTCGCGACCCTTCTTCGGGATCGGCGAGAGATTCACCGCCGCGATCGGCAGGACGTTCTATTTCGTGGCGGACGACGGCTCGTCCGGTCCCGAGCTCTGGAAAAGTGATGGGACCGAGGCCGGGACCGTGCTGGTGAAAGATATCTTTCCCGGCGCTCAAGGGTCCGAGCCGGCCCTGCTCACCCGGGTCCGCAACCGTCTCTTTTTCGTGGCCGGCGACGGCACCCACGGCCGCGAGTTGTGGACCAGCGACGGCACGGACGCGGGGACGGTCCTGGTGGCGGACATCGTGCCCGGTGCGGAGTCGTCGCTGCCCCAGCAGCTCGCCGCGATGGGCCATCTCCTGCTGTTCTCGGCCTGGGATGAGACGCACGGCCGCGAGCCCTGGAAAAGTGATGGAACCGCGGCCGGCACCGCACGCCTCCAGGAGATCGCGCCGGGCGTCCTGTCGTCGAGCCCGGTGCAGTTCACGTCCTCCTTTCCAAACGTTTATTTCGGAGCGAACGACGGGACGAGCGGCTTCGAGCCGTGGGTCCTGCCGCGGACCGCTCTCGGCTCGACCTTCGGCGACGCACCCGCATCTTTCTGGGCCTTCCCCTGGATCGAGGCGCTGGTGGATGCGGGGATCACCGGCGGCTGTGGCAACGGCGATTACTGCCCCGACCGCCCGGTCACCCGCGCCGAGTCGGCGGTCTTCCTG
>DATAHG010000301.1:0-7163 GCA_036263295.1 Thermoanaerobaculia bacterium
CCCGTGAAGGTCGAGGCCGAGGCCCGGCGCCGCTTGACGGCGACGACTCCCGCCGCCGCCGCGCCGGCCACCGCCACCGCGGCCGAGGCCACGGCGATCTTCTTGCCGAGGCCCGTCCGCGAGCCCGCGGCCGTCTCGCGCTCCGCCGTTTCGTAAGCCGCCCCTTCTCCCGCCGTCTCCAGCTTATTCTTCTTGCCGAGCTTGCCGGCCTTGTTCTTCTTGTCGTCCTTCATGTGTGCTCCTTTCAATCCCAAGATGAAAAGGTTCTCCCAGGCAGACTGGGGCCCCGACTTGCGGAAAAGGAGCAAGAACCGTGCAAACCGCGGCGCCTCAGCCGGCGGCGAGAGCCTGTTCCAGATCGGCGATGAGGTCGTCCGGATGCTCCAGGCCGATCGACAGGCGGATCAGATCCTGGGGCGTGCGCGAGGACGGCCCTTCGCTGGAGGCGCGGTGCTCGATCAGACTCTCGACCCCGCCGAGCGAGGTGGCGCGCACGAAGAGCCGCGCCCTCCCCACCGCCCGCAAAGCCGCCTCGCGGCCCCCGGCGACGCGAAACGACATCATGGCCCCGAAGGCGGACATCTGGCGCGCAGCAATGGCATGTCCTGAGTGGGATTCGAGCCCCGGGTAGAACACCTCGGCCACCGCGGGCGAGGCGGCGAGAGCACGGGCCACGGCCAGCGCCCCGGCGCTCTGGGCGCGGACCCGGCAGGCCAGGGTGCGCAGGCCGCGCAGGATCAGCCAGGAGTTGAACGGCGCGGCCACCGCTCCCAGGATGTGGCGGTAGTGCAGGGTGCGCTCGTACACGGCGTCGCGGCGCGCGAAGACCAGGGCTCCCCCCTGCACGTCGCTGTGCCCGCCGAAATACTTGGTGGTCGAATGGAGCGACACGTCCGCCCCCAGGTCGAGCGGCCGTTGCAGGACCGGCGTCGCGAAGGTGTTGTCCACCACGGTGAGGACCCCGGCCCGCCGGGCGAGCGCCGCGGCGGCCTGGAGATCGGTGATCTTGAGCAGCGGGTTGGACGGGCTTTCCAGCCAGAGGATGCGGGTCTCGGGACGGATGGCCGCCTCGACCGCCGCGAGGTCTTCCATCGCCACGAAGCTCGACTGGATGCCCCAGCTCGGCAGCATCTCCTCGGCGGCGAGGCGGAAGCCGTAGTAGGCGTCGTCCGGCAACAGCACGTGCGCCCCCGGCTCCAAGGTCTGAAGAAGAGTGATCCCGGCCGCCATGCCGGAGGCGAAGACGAGCGCCGCCTCCCCCCCTTCGAGCGGGGCCAGGGCCTCTTCGAGGTGCGACTGGGTGGGGTTCGACTCGCGGACATAGGTGTGACCCGCCGGAGGGACTCCCTCGGGGTTGCGAGCGAACGTGGTGGACAGGTGGATGGGCGGCGCCACGGCGCCAGTCTCCGGGTCCGGAGCATGGCCGGCATGCACCACGAGAGTTTCGATCTTCATGGGCGCTAGCCTACGCCAAAAACAAACGGGGCCGGCGTGAGCCGGCCCCGCGAGGACGATCGATCGAGCCGTTCCCTTCAGGGAAGGGTCAGGGAAGATTGGCCGAGCCGGCGCAGCTCTGGATCGCGCCCTTCTGCGCGCCGGTGATCGTGCCGTTCTTCTTGAGGTCGTTCGTGTAGTGCGAGACGCAGCTCACGAACCCGCCGTGGTTGCCGGCGCCGTCGGCGCAGGCGGTGATGCTGTCGGAGATCCGGCAGCCGTTCGCGAACACCGTGTTGGCGACGCCCGAGTCGCAGCCGCCGATGACCACGGTGGCGTGGGTGTCGGACAGGACGCACTCGTCGACGCCGTCCGGCACGCCGTCGAAGTCGGAGAACCAGCCGAGATCGACGAAGTGATCGACGGTGATGTCGGCGCCGTGGGTGAGATCGCGGCTGATCGCCGGCTCCATTGTGAGGTTGGGGAAGGCGATGGTGTCCCAGTGCGAGATCGAGGAGCCGGTCGTGGCCGGATCCGGGGCGTTGAGCAGCACGCCGCCGGTGGTCCGCTCGAGGCCCTGCTTCAGGGTGAGGTCGATGCCGATCGTGGCGTTGACCGTGCCGACGCCGAGAGCGGCTCTGACCTCGTTGCCGTTCACCCGGGTGATGCGCACCGTCGGGATGACGACGAGCGGATCGACGCCCGACATGCCGGCCGGCGGAGAGCCCGCGGCGTTGTCGGCGACGATCAGGCCGATGGCGCCGGCGTCCTGCACGGACTTGGCCTTGACGACAAACGTGCAGTTGCCGCGGTCGACCATGGCGATCTTGCCGGCCACGTTGCTGGTGATGGCCGAGCAGCCGTCGGTCGTCGTGGCGACCGTGCCCGCGCCGTCCTCATCCGCGTCGATGGCGAGGGCGATATCGCCGGTCACGCCGGGGGAGGAGAGCAGGGGGCCGAACTGCGCCTCGCCCACCCGCATGTCGGCGATGGCCGGCGAGTTGAAGCGGACCAGCGGAGTGCCCGGGGCCAGGTACTCGGCGCCCGCCAGCTTGGCGTTGCGGCCGTTCCAGACGATCCGGTTGGTGCGCAGGGCGGAGGCCACGCGCTCGGCGTTGGTCGCCATCTGGTTCCAGGTCTGGTGGACCTGCGTGTCGAGGGTGTACTGCGAGAAGATGTCGCCGCGGCCGGCGAGGAGCGTGCCGGAAAGCTCGTTGGCGAAGTTGGCGAAGCCCAGGCCGTGGCCGATCTCGTGAATCGCCGTGGCGACGAGGTCGGTGTCGGTGCCGTGAATGTTGTCCAGGCCGTAGTAGAAGCTCTGGAGGCCGAGGCAGACCGGATTGTCCAGGTCCGAGTTGAACTGGGCGAAGATGTCGTCCGCCGTGGTCCCGAGCGGACCCGGCGCGAGGTCGCCGCCGGCCAGCTTGTTGGCGAGGGCGACGTGATACCAGATGCCCGGGATCTCGGCGTTCGTGAAGCCGGAGAAGACCTGCTGCGCGCCGGCCGAGGCCAGCACCGCGCTGGTCGCGTTGCAAGCGAGCGAATTGAACTGCGAATCGATGATGATCGGCGCCGCGCTCTGGAGGATCGAGGCCCAGACGTCGGCCGCGAACTGCACCGCGATCAGGCGCTGCTGGCCCTTCGTGGTACCGGTGTTGCCGCCCACCGGGGCGACCGGGGTCGGGTCGTTGTAGCCTTCGTTCGGGCCGTCGAGGTTGATGACGGTGATCGTGGTGGCCTGCACGGCCGGAGCCACGAGCAGGGCGCAGAGGGCGAAGAGGGCAAGCAGGTTCTTTCTATTCATAGGATCACTTGTCCTCAAAAGCCGGAGTCGGGGCCGCGGCGAAGAAGTTGATCGCCTCGTCGATGGTGTCGACGCAGGCCGCGCTGGTCGAGCCGTCCGGGTTGATCCGGACGATCGACATGTTCATGAAGTTCTGGCCCAGATCGGCCGACACCGTGCCGTCCGCGAACTCGGTGATCGCGACCGTGCCGGTCGCGTTGGCGAAGACCTGGCTCTTCAGCGCGTCAGCCAGCTTCTTGAACTCGGCCGAGGTCGGCTGGCGGAGCTGGCCGGTCACCGGATCGACGCCGGCCACCAGGCCGCTGCCGCCGACGGGAACCTTGACTTCCGTCTTCTTCACAATCTTTTTGGGAGCCGCATCTCCCGCCGAAGCCGTCGCCGCCACCAGGCTCATGGCAAGGACGACCGCCGAAGCCTGAAGGGCCCGCTTCATCGTGTTCTTCCTCATTTTTCCCAAACCTCCATCTGTGTTGGGTGGATCAAGGAACAAAAAGCTCCACAACTCGGCTCGAATCGTTCGAGACACGGTCGCGGAGCGGGACTGATCGTTTGTTTTCTTCCACCGCCTCCCGTCAAAGCTGGCCGGGCACTCCTCGGTAAGTGCGCACCCGTCAGCAAAGCGGGACACAACAAAAGAAAATTTACGAAAAGGAAGGGATGCGATGCGACGGTACCGACACTGCGGTTGCGCGGCTCCCCTCCTCCCCCTCCCTGCCGCTCTTCGGTAACCTGGCCATCTCGTTCGAGATCCTCGGCTTTGCGTCACCACCTCGCGATGGTTTTGCCATTTCGGAGCTTTTCGATCACAAATCTAGGGCAACTCCAATGACACGTCAACCTTATTGATATTGAAGCATTGCAATGCACTGCAACACTCTTACCAGCGCGCGTCCGCGTCCATGAGCTGAAAGCTGGTAGTGAGGACGTAGAAGACCGCCACCGGCTTGCTGTCGAGGCGGGCGGGCAGGAAGACCCACTGCTTGACCGCGTCGAGGGCGGCCTGGTCGAGCCCCATCGGCAGCCCCTTGAGGACGCGGGCCTGCTGGATGCACCCTTCGCGGTCGATCATCACCTCCAAGATCACCGTGCCCTGGAGGCGCGCCTTCCTCGCCTCGACGGTGTACTCCGGTCTGGTCTGGGCGATGATCTGGGGCCGCGTCACCGGGCCGCCGGTCCGTTTCGCCTCCTCCTCCGTCACAGGGTCTGGATTGCCGTTGAGGAGGCGGTCGCGGCAGAGCGCGATCCGCTCCTTCTGGCTCATCTCCCCGGCGGGCTCGGTCGGCTCGGTCGGCCGGGCATGATGGGTCTGGGCCGCGGCGGTCTCCGGCAGCAGGCAGGCGAGCAGAAGGGCGAGGACGAACGGCGACATCCGGGCAAGGAATCGGCTCATGGCAGGTCTCCCCGGCGCGGCGGCTCAGTCCAGCCGCGCGATGTCATAGCCCCGTTTGCGCAGGGTCCGGTGGATCTCTTCGATGTGGTCCTCGTTGCGGGTCTCCAGGGTGACCTCGACCTCGGCCTCCCAGAAACCGGCGTGCTTGAACACCCGGTCGTGCTGGATGCGCACGACGTTGCCGCCGCACGAGGCGATCACCCGCAGCAGGTCGGCGAGGGCCCCCGGGCGGTCGGTGACCTCGGTGCGGAAGCGCACCAGGCGGCGGCTCTCGACCAGGGAGCGGTCGATGATGCGGGCGAGCAGGCTGACGTCGATGTTGGCGCCCGACAGGATGATCACGGCGTTGCGCCCCTCGACGTAGGGGAAGCGGCGCTCGATCATGGCGGCGAGCGCCGCGGCGGCGGCGCCCTCGGTCACCGTCTTGCCGACCTCCAGCATCTTCACGATGGCCGAGCGGATCTGGTCCTCGGTGACGGTCTCGACGTCGTCCACGTAGCGCATCACGTAGTCGAAGGTCAGCTCGCCGGGGCTTTTGACCGCGATGCCGTCGGCCACCGAGCGCTCGGTGTCGCAGGTCACGCGGTGCCCGGCGCGGAAGCTCTCCGCCATGCAGGGGGCCGCCTTGGTCTGGACACCGTAGACCTTGACCGTCGGCTTCGATTCCTTGATGGCGGTCGCGATGCCGGAGATCAGACCGCCGCCGCCGATCGGCACGATCACGGCGTCGAGGTCCGGCACCTGCTCCAGGATCTCCAGGCCGATCGTGCCCTGCCCGGCGATCACCAGCTCGTCGTCGAAGGGGGGCACGAAGGTGAGCCCCTGCTCCGCCTCCAGCCGCTTCGCCTCCGCCTTGGCCTCGTCGAACACCTCGCCGGCGAGCACCACCTTGCCGCCGAGGCGCTCGGTGTTGTCCACCTTGATCAGCGGCGTGGTGACCGGCATGACGATCGTGGCCGGCGCCCCGGCCTGGTTGGCGCTGAAGGCCACCCCCTGGGCATGGTTGCCGGCCGACGCGGTGACCACCCCCTTGCGGAGCTGCTCGGGCGATAGCGACCGAATCTTGTTGCAGGCGCCGCGGACCTTGAAGGACCCGGTGAGCTGCAAAGTCTCGTATTTGAAATAGGCGTTCGACCGCAGCTCGCTGGAAAAAGTTCTCGACCGCAGGCAGGGGGTGTTCTTGATCACCTCGCCGATGGTCGCGCGCGCCGCCTGGATTTCCTTCAGACCAATCACATATCCCCCTAATTTTTTCAGGATCCGCAGCACGAGCATATCAGGACAGGCCCCACCGGCGCGGCAGCGGCTGGCACCTCTCTTGCTCTCTCATTCTCGCGAAGCAACCGGACCGGGAGCCTCCCGGTCCGCCCTGTCTCACTACCGGCATTCACTTCTTTGCAAGGAGACGAACCCATGACTCACAAGAACTATTCTCTCGCGGCCTGTGCCCTGGCGGCCGGCCTCCTCGTCACCCCCGCCTTCGCCCAGACCAGCACCACCGGCTCGTCGAGCTCCGCCAAGGGCACGGAGCGCAGCGAAAAGCTCCAGAACGGCTCGGAGCACGGCACCATGTCCGCCCAGGACCACAAGTTCGCCATGGACGCCGCGCAGGGCGGCATGGCCGAGGTCGAGCTCGGCCGCCTGGCGGCCCAGAAGGCCTCGAACGCCGACGTCAAAGCGTTCGGCCAGCGCATGGTGGACGACCACAGCAAGGCCAACGCCCAGCTCATGCAGGCCGCGACCAGCGCCGGCATGACCCCGCCGAAGGCCCTCGACGCCAAGCACCGCGCCGACATGGACAAGCTCTCCCGCCTGTCGGGCGCCGCCTTCGACCGCGAGTACATGAGCCACATGCTGATGGACCACAAGAAGGACGTCTCGGAGTTCGAGAAGCAGGCCCAGAACGGCAAGGACACGAACCTGCGCACCTTCGCCCAGCAGACCCTGCCGACCCTGCGCGAGCATCTGCGCATGGCCCAGGAGGTCGGCGCCAAGGTCGGCGCGATGAACTCCAACGCGTCGAGCCACTCGGGGCACTGAGCCCGACCTGAACGCCGCTCTTCCCCCACTGTAGAGACGCCCCGCGGGGCGTCTCCGGGGGCGGAGACGGCGGTCGGATCTACTGAGTCTCGACGGCCTCTGGGCTCCCGGGCAGCCCTCGCGATTCCGTCGAGGCCCTCACCCGCCGCGGAGACGCCCCACGGGGCGTCTCTACGGTGGGGTCGAGGCCTGGACCGGTCGCGAGAGCTACAATCCCCCGCCATGTCCGCTCAGCCCGACACCCTCCCCCGCACCCGCGCCGCCATCGAAGAGGGGATCCGCCAGGGGCTCCACCTGGGAGCCCAGCTCTACGTTTCGCGCAACGGCGGGACCGTGGCGAGCACCGCCCTCGGCGAGGTCCGGCCCGGCGAGCCGCTCACCCCGGACCACCTGATGCTCTGGCTCTCCTCCACCAAGCCGGTGGGGGCGGTCGCCCTGGCGCGGCTCTGGGAGCGCGGCCGGCTGGAGCTCGACGATCCGGTCGTCCGTTTCATC
>DATAHG010000302.1:0-7533 GCA_036263295.1 Thermoanaerobaculia bacterium
CGGGACTGCGCCAGGGCGCGCAGAGCGCTTTCGACCGCTTCCCGCAGGGGACTGAGCGCCTCGACGGCGAAGCCGCCCGCGGCGAGGACGGTGGACATCCTGAGCTTGCGCTCGGCGTGGCCGAAGGTCTCCAGCGCCCGGGCGCGGTCCCGCTCCCGCCGGTCCCCGCGGGTTGAGGCGAAGGCCGGAGAACGGTGCAGCGCGGCGCCGTCTCCGGTGAATTGCAGGACTCCGGCCGCGACCAGGCGTTCGACCGCCTCGAAGGTAGCGCGGTCGAGGATCTCGACGTTGGGCGGCGGGTTGTCTCCCGCCTGTTGACGCAGGAGGGCGGCCATCTCGGCACGCTCTCCGGCGGTGGGCTGGTCGAGCACCGCGAGCAGGGTCTCTCCACCCTCGCCGGAGGGGGCTCGCCGGTCCAGAAAGAGCAGGCGGTCGTTCCAGCGCCGGAGCAACTCGTCCCTCAGGCGCTCGGCAGGCGCCGGGGAGGCAACCGGACGCGGCTCCTCGGCTCCTTCGGCCGGCACCGTCTCGGTCAAGGCGCGCAGCCGGGCCATGAAGGCCGCGCGGTCCGCCGGCCGGGGCAGCGGCTCATCCGGGTCCCCTGTCCCTTCCAGAACCCTGTCGGCCAGGGCCTGCTTGCCGGCGAGGAGCGACAGCATGCGCTGCTCGATGCTGTCGGCGCTGACCAGATTGATGACATGGACCGGCCGGGTCTGGTGTTTTCTCCAGGCCCGGGCGATGCGCTGCTCCAGCCGCGCCGGGTTCCAGGGCAGATCGAGATTGATCACCACGTTGGCGGCCTGGAGATTGAGCCCCACCCCGCCCGCTTCGGTCGAAAGAAAGAGACGGCATTCGGGGTCTTCCTTGAAACGGTGGATCTCCTGGCGGCGGCGGTCCTGGGGAACCGAGCCGGTGTGCCAGGCGAACCCGAGGCCCATCTCGTCGGCAAGGTCGCGCACCAGCTCGAGCATCCGCTCCCATTCGGAAAACAGGATCACCTTGGCGGTGGGGTCGTCCAGAACCTCCTCGAGGATCTCCGCCAGCTCGGCGAGCTTGGGGCAGACCCGGCACTCCGGATCGAGGATGTAGGGCGTGTCGCAGATCATCCGCATGCAGGCGAGCCACACCTGGAGCTGGTCGAATTCTTCCGGGCGCAGGGGACGGCGCTTTGCCTGGGCGAGGAGGGAGGCGACGCGCTGGTCGTACTCCTCGTAGCGGGTGACCTGCTCTTCGTCCATCGGCACAAAGCGGTGGACCACGGTGCGTTCCGGGAGTTGGTCCTCGACCTCCGCCTTGCGGCGCCGCAGCAGGACCGGGGTGAGGCGGCGGTGGAGCTCGTCGAGATTCTGGTAGCCGGCGGGCCGGCCGCGCTCGTCGAGGAGGTAGAAATCGCGGTTGAACCGGAAGAGCGGACCGAGCAGGGCCGGATCGAGGAACTGGACGATCGAGTAGATCTCGTCGATGCGGTTTTCGAGCGGAGTGCCGGTGAGCACGAAAGCATAGGGGCTCTCCAGGCGCTTGACGGCCTGGGCGGTCTTGCTGTGCCAGTTCTTGATGCGCTGGGCCTCGTCGAGCACGATCACGTCGGGGGCGAGCCGGCGCTGGATCTCGTCCCCGTCGGCGAGGATCTGCTCGTAGTTGGCGAGGTAGAAGAAGGCTCCGGCCCTGTACTGGGGAAGCCGCGCCGCGCGCCCGCCCAGGATGACCCGGACCGGCAGATCGCTGAAGCGGGCGATCTGCTCCTCCCATTCGGCCTTGAGCGACACCGGGCTCACGACCAGGACCCGCTCGATCCCGCGCAGCTCGCGCAACAGGGCGCAGGCGGCGATCGCCTGGATCGTCTTGCCGAGACCCATCTCGTCGGCCAGCAGGGCGCGTTCGGTAAAGGCGAGGTGGAGCATCCCCTCGTGCTGGTAGGGGTAGAGCGGGAGCTTTAAGGGATCGAGAGTGCGCCGTCCATGCCGGACGTCGGCCAGGAACTGCTCGCGCGCCGCCGGACGGGCGGCCCGGCGTCTGCGTTCCTCGATCCAGGGCTGGAGCTGACGCGACAGGCGAATCCGTCCACGAACGGCCGGCGGGGCCGCGGCCACTTTGCGAGCCAGGGCGGGGAGGACCTCGACGGGGTCGCCGGCGAGCGCGCCGCTATCCGAAAAGAACCGCGCCAGCAGGGCCTTTACGGCAGGGATCTCGCTCCCGTCTGGCCACTGGACGCGGACCTGGGGCCGTTCGCCGGCCCGCCGGAGGAAGACCTCGGCGCGGCGCGATCCCGCCTTGCCGGCGAGACTTCCCTGGAGAGAAGCCAGCACCGCCTCGATGTGCTTGCAGGTGCCCAGGCCGTTGACCCGGTGATCGGCGCAGCCGCACGAATTGTCGGGACGGTCGAGACTGCGGATCTCGACTTCGTAGGTGCCGCCGCCGGTCGAGCCGACTCGGAAGGTGCCGAAGACCGGGTGCCGGGGCTCGGCTGCCACGATCTCCATCGGCTCGCTCGCCGCCCGCGCCCGGCGGCGCTCGATCTCTTCCTCGTCGCTGGTGCGCCAGCCCCGGAAGCGCGCCGCGCGGTCGACTTCCTGGCGCTTCCGCTGTGATCTCGGATTCAGGGGCCCCGCTGTTCTCATGGCGGGTCTTTTACCACAATCAGGAAACGATGTGGCGGCCGAACATCACGCCGGCCAAGACCCGCACGGTTTCCTAGGCCGCTTCCCGCTCCACCAGCGCCGCGATCCCCATCCCACCCGACACGCACAACGTCGCAATGCCGCGCTCAAGGCCGCGCTTCTCCATCCCGTGGAGGAGGGTGACCAGGATGCGCGTGCCGGTCGCCCCGATCGGGTGGCCGAGGGCGATGGCGCCGCCGTCCACGTTCACGGTCTCGGTCCCCATCCCCAGGCCCTTCACGCAGGCGAGGACCTGGCAGGCGAAGGCCTCGTTCAGCTCCATCTCGTCGATGGCGCCGAGGTCGAGGCCGGTACGGGCGAGGAGCTTCTGGACGGCCGGGACCGGGCCGATGCCCATGATGCGGGGGTCCACACCGACCACCTCCCAGCCGACCAGGCGGGCGACGACCGGCAGGCCGAGGTCCTTGGCCGCCCGGCGCGAGGCCACCACGATGGCGGCGGCGCCGTCGGTGATGCCGGAGGCGTTGCCGGCGGTTACCGCGCCGCCGGTGCGGAAGACCGGCTCCAGCTTGGTGAGCGAGGCGAGCGTGGCGCCGTCGCGCGGGTGCTCGTCCTTCTCGACCACAGTGTCGCCCTTGCGGCCGGCCACGGTCACCGGCACGATCTCGGGATCGAAACGGCCGGCGGCGCGCGCCCGCTCACAGCGCTGCTGGCTCGCCAGGGCGTACTCGTCCGAGGCGGCGCGGTCGATGCCCGACTCGGTCGCCAGCTCCTCGGCGGTCTCGCCCATCACGAGCTGCGACAGCGGATCGTTGAAGCCATCGCGATACATCCCGTCGACGATCTCGGCGTGCCCCATGCGGTAGCCGGTGCGGGCGCGCGGCAGAAGATACGGCGTGTTCGACATGCTCTCGGTGCCGCCGGCCAGGATCACCTCGGCCTCGCCGGTCAGGATCGTGCGCGCCGCCGAGAGCACGGCCTGGAGTCCCGAGGCGCAGGCCTGGTTCACCGTGAAGGCCGGCCGGTCCACCGGCACGCCGGCTCGGTAGCCGATCTGGCGGGCCGTATTGGGACCACCGCCGGCCTGCCTGCCGTGGCCGAAGATCACCTGGTCCACCCGGGCCGGGTCGAGGCCGGCACGCTGCAGGGCCGCGGTGGCCGCCGCCGTGCCGAGGTCCGCCGCCGACAGGGGAGACAGGATGCCCATGAACTTGCCGATCGGCGTCCGCACCGGGGACGCCAGGACGATGTCGTTGTCGCGAGTCTCAGCCATGTGCTCGGATGTCCTTATCCTGGGGAATCTATCTGGAGAAGGTCTGGGGAAGGCCCCTGGCGGGGCCGGGTCCGGAAAGCAGAACGGCCGGCGCGGGATGGAAGATTTCCTCCCGCGCCAGCCGCTTCACCCGATGAACCCGATCAATAGCCCTGGAAGCTCGGCTGCCGCTTGCTGACGTAGGCGTCGAGCCCTTCCTTGGCGTCGGGGCTCTCGAAGAGCTGCTGCTGCAGCTCGCGCTCGATCGCCAGGCCGCTCTCGAACGGCACCTCGGCGCCGGACTGCACCGACCGCTTGATCCGGCCGACCGCCTTGGCCGCGCGGTTCGGCGGCGTGAACTGCTTGGCGTACTCGTGGATCTGGTCGAGGAAGTTGTCGCCGTCGAAGATCTGATTGATGATGCCCATCTGCTGCGCCTCTTCGAAGTCGATGAGGCGGCCGGTGATCATGAGGTCGATCGCCTGGCTCTTGCTGACGCGGCGGGCGAGGCGCTGGGTGCCGCCGGTGCCGGGGAGCACGCCGAGGCTGACCTCGGGCAGTCCGACCTTGCCGGAGCCGCGCTTGGCGATCAGGAGGTCCGCCGCCATGGCGATCTCCAGGCCGCCGCCGACCGTGTGCCCTTCGAGGGCGGCGATGACCAGCTTCGGGGTCTGCTCGAGACGGTTCAGCGTCTCGTTGGCATGCAGGCAGAAGTAGTACTTGAAGTACGGATCCGACGACTTCAGCATGTTGATGTTGGCGCCGGCGCAGAAGAACTTGTTCCCCTCGCCCTTGATGACGATCACGAACACGTCCTTGGCGAAACGCGCCTTGAGGACCGCGTTGTCGATCTGGCGCATCATCTCGTGGGTATAGGTATTGGCCGGCGGGTCGTCCAGGGTGAGGTACGCCACCCCGTCCTTGACCTCGTAATGGACCAAAGTGCGCTCGGCGGCGGTCGTTTCCACAGCGGTATCAGCCATCGTTATCGTCTCCCGTCGAGTTGAGAGTTGGGGATCCAGGCGGAAGCCCGGAGAGAACCCGCATTGTCGCACGAGAGGGGGGGAGCGTCCACCGGAGGCCCGGAGGAAGGTCCGGGGAGGGGCCGGGCCCCTCCCCGAGGTGCGGGCTCAGTGCTTCTCGAACACCACGTTCCGCTTCATGTCTTCCACCGCGATGGAGATGCGGCGCGGCTCGGCCTGGCCGGCGAAGAGGTCGTCCGGCAGGTGGCCGGTCGCCTTGAGGGCCTCCTGGACGAAGGCGACGTTGACCGTCCGGAACTGGAAGCAGTTCAGGCGGGCCACGCCCTTGAGGTCCAGCTCGCGCCGGGCGAGGTCGTCGAAGCTGCGCTTCGGCGTCCCCTGGGTCGGATCGGAGACGTTGCCCGAGGTGGCCGGATCGCCGAGGTTGGCGATGCCGGTCAGGAATCGGGAGAGCGTCGCCGGCAGCACCGGCGTCGAGGGATCGACGTGGACGAACGGCGTGAACGTCTCGCGCCGGTGGCAGCCGTTGCAGGCCGCGAGGGAGACCAGGTGCCGGCCCTGGTTGAGGCTGGCGATCCCGTAGTTGAGGCCCGGCGCCTTCCAGTGGAAGGTGATCAGGTTGGGGTTGTTCTCCGGCACCAGCGCGTTGCCGCCCTGGAAGGTGCGGCCGTTCCAGAACAGCGGCACCGGCGGCTGCGGGTTGGTGACGGCGACGTTCTGGATCCACGGCGCCAGCAGGCCCAGGCCGTTGGCGTTGTTGTTGTTGCCGTCCTCCGGCGTGTCGGCGACGGTGGACTCGCGCAGGAACGAGAAGGGGAACTGGCTGAGCTGGAACTCGCGCAGCTCCCAGGGCGCCTGCAGGCCGACCTCATTGGTGCGGAGCTGGCCGAGGGCGCTGCCGTTCGGCTTGGCGGGGTTGGCGTTGGCCCGGACCACCTCCTGCGTGAGGGTCTCCAGGAGGCGGTTGTAGGTCGGGGTGCCGGGGGCGTAGTTGGCGAGGCTCACCCAGCGCTGGGCCCATTGGACCACGCCTTCGCACTGGCACTTGGGCACCCGGTACTCGAAGATTACCGAGAACGGCAGGGGGCGGCAGGTGCCGCCGGTGGTCGAGCCGTAGCCGGTGTTGGAGGCGGGACCGACGAAGCCGGTCGAGCTCCAGCTCGGCGGCAGGACGAAGCCGAAGACGAACCGCAGCTCGCCCGCGTCGAGGAAGCTGCCGCTGTTGTTGGCGACATAGCTGCCGCCGCCCGAGGTGGTGCGGCGCAGGTCCACGCGGGGCAGGATGGCGAGCAGCCGCAGCGGCGACTGGCCGAGGTCGAGCTTGCCGTTCGGCAGCTTCGGCCACTGGTTGATGATGGATTGCATCTGGGCCCGGCTGAGGACGTTGTCGCCGTTGATCGGCTGGTTCGCCAGCCAGTGGGTCAGCCAGTTCTGGGCGAAGTCGGACGGGTCGATGCCGCTCGCCGCCGGGTTCGCCATCTGGGTCATCAGGTGCTTGAACGTCCAGACCCCGTTGCGGTTGCCGCCGTTGGTGCAGGGGTTGAAGGTGCGGTTGGGGTCCTGGACCACCGCCGTGCTGCGGATGATCAGGGCGCGCTCCTGGAAGGCGTTGGTGCCGGGCACGATCGGGCTGGCGGCGGTGATCGGCGTGGCCGCCGAGGACAGATCGGCCCCGGTGGCCTGGGTGGGGCTGCCCGGGGTGGGCGAGGTCGTCCCCGTGTCCTCGACCCCGCTCTCGGGATCCACGAACGTGACCGGGAAGCCGAGATCGGCCGCCTGACCCGCCTGGAAGTCCTTGTAGCTGAACGGCTGCGGGACCTTGACGCCGGCGACGCTGCGGCCCTGGAAGACCGGGACCTCGGACGAGCCGGCGGAGGCGATCGCCGCGGCGTCGTCGTTGCTGCGGGCCTGGAGGTCTTCCGGATCGATCAGGGCGGCGCCGGTGAAGAGGCCGTCCCCGGCCACGGCGTCGCCCCCCTTGCCGTCGTCGCGCAGGATGGTCTGGTGGTCCGGGTTGCCGATCGTGATGAACTCCTGGGTGCCCTCGGCCTGCTTGGCGGCGAGGGCGGCCGCCGAGAGCTGCACCGTGACGGCGACGTTGCCGTTCGGGTCGGCGGCGCTCCGCACCGCGACCTGCTGCGGGACCTCGGGCAGCGGCGCCGAGAGGTTCTCGGCCGGCGTGGCGGGCTCGGAATCGATCTCCGGGCTGGTTGGATAGAGGCCGACGACCTCTTTCTGGTCGGCGGCCGTGGCGGCCCAGATCCAGGGAAGTCCGAACAGGCCGACGAGGGCGAGCACGGCGAGAGCGGTGATCTGGCTTTTCCGGCTAAGCCTTCTCCAATGACTCATTGAGATTTCTCCAGAGGACGGGTGAAATTCTTGAAAGCGGACCGGATGCCCTCGCACCGGTCTACAGCCTCTGAACTATGAACATTCCATAGTTCTCTGAAAGACAGAGTGTCTGAAACGGCGGAAGGGGGACAACCGGAACCCGGCGGAACCAGCTGCCGGGGCAGTACACTACGCGGCCATGGCGGCGAAGTCGGCCAGGCACGGCGAGGATCTCGACGGGGTGCGCTCCGAGCTGCGGCGGCTCGGATACCTCGACCATGGGTTCGAGCGCTTCCTGCTGCAGGACGCCCTGCGCCCCCGCCAGCCCCTGCGGACCCTGGTCCTGCTG
>DATAHG010000303.1:0-2213 GCA_036263295.1 Thermoanaerobaculia bacterium
GGGCAATCCGGGGACGGGGAAGCCGCGATGAAGCACCGCAAGAACGAGCTTCTCCGCCCGGAGCAGGAGAGCTATCTCGAAAGACTGCTGCCGCCGCGGGATCCGATTCTTCGCGAGATGGAGGAGCAGGCCCGGGAGGAGAGCATCCCGATCTCGGACCCCGAGGTCGGCCGTCTCCTCTCGATCCTGGCCCGCTCGACCGGCGCCCGCCGGATCCTGGAGGTCGGGACCGCGATCGGCTACGGCACCCTCTGCCTGGCCCGCGGCGCCGCCGAGGCCCGGGTGGTCTCGGTGGACATCGACCCCGAGCGCCTGGCCCGCGCCCGCGCCTTCCTGGAGCGCGCCGGCGTGGCCGACCGGGTCGAGCTGATCGAGGGGGCGGCGCTGGACGTGCTGGCCCGGCTGGAGGGGCAATTCGACCTGGTCTACGTGGACGCGATCAAGCCGGAGTACCGGCGCTATCTCGACCTGATCCTCCCGAAGCTGCGGGTCGGTGGCACGATCATCGCCGACAACCTCCTCTGGAAGGGGCAGGTCGCCGCCCCGCCGGAGGACGGCGAGGAGGACGAGCAGGCCACCGCCCTGCGGGCTTTCAACGGCTACCTGATGATGCACCCCCAGCTCCAGGCCATCGTGCTTCCGCTGGGGGATGGGCTGGGGATCGCCACGAAGACCCGGCCTTTGATGAGTGAGATGGGGGGGCCGTTTTAGGCCCCTGTTCCCGATCAAACCCACGCCCCGGAGGGGCGATGCAAATGTAGGCCGGGGTTTCAACCCCGGCCGGGGGGCCGCCTGCCCCGGCCCCCCCGCCCAGGGCGTTGCCCTGGGCTATGTCAAGGCGGCCCTTCAGGCCTCAAAAAGCAATTTAGTTTTCAGGCCCAAAGGGCCGAGATAACATAGCCCAGGGCAACGCCCTGGGCGGAGGCGCGCGTTGGAATCATGGTTGGCCGGCGATGAGCCAGCCCTCCCCGGCCGGGGTTGAAACCCCGGCCTACATTTGCGTCGCCCCTCCGGGGCGCGGGTTTGTTTACACCCCCTGCAACGTCCCCTCCGCGATCCTCTCCTCCCGCTTGTCCGCGAAGGCGGCCTTCAGCAGATCCATGAACTGCGGGATCTTGTCGTACAGCCGTTTCGGCTCGCGCTTCGCCGCCCGGGCCAGCACATAGCAGGAGAGCAGCGGCAGCGCGATGGTCGAGTCGCAGTAGGCGACCACGGCGTCGGGGAGGAGGTTGGGATCGACCTTGCCCCAGGAGACCGCCTCGGCCGGGGTGGCGCCGGAGAGGCCGCCGCTGTCCGGGCGGGCGTCGGTGATCTGGAGGAAGTAGTCGTGGCCGGCTTCCGACAGGCCGAGGACCTCCTGGATCTGCGGCTCGGTCTGCAGCATGAAGTTCTTCGGGCTGCCGCCGCCGAAGATCCAGCAGGCGCTGCGGCCGCCCCCCTCCTTGGCCTGCCAGACGATGGCGGCCGACTGGTTCACGTCCTGGTTCACGTCGAAGGAGAGCTGCGACCCTTCGAGCGAAAGCTCGGCCACGTTCATGCCGATCGAGCTGTCGCCCGGCGACGAGGTGAAGATCGGCACGGCGTGCCGGTAGGCGGCGGCGATCAGCGAGGTGCCGGTGAGGCCCAGGCGGTCTTCGATCGCGGCCACGTAGCGCCCGACCCGGTAGTGGAACTCCGGGGTCGCCATCGGCTTCTGGAACTCCGGCAGGCGCAGCACCTGGCGGTAGAACTTGTCGGTCTCCAGCAGCACCGAGTAGTCGAAGACGATGTCGTAGATCCGCACCACCCCTTCCTCGCGCAGCTCGACGTCGTTCCACAAGTGGCTGCCGGCGTGGAGCTTGAGCCCGATGGCGTGGTGGGTGTCGTGGTAGAGGTTGGCCCCGGTCGAGACCATCCAGTCGATGAAGCCGGCCTCGATCAGCGGCACCAGGCAGGACTTGCCGTAGCCGGCCGGGGTGAGGGCGCCGGACAGGCTGACGCCGACAGTCACCTCGGGCTGGAGCATCTTGCGCACCAGCAGCTCGCAAGCCTCGCGGATCCGGCCGGCGTTGTAGGCCGTGAAGGTCTGGTCGATGAGGTCCGGGAGGCTCTCGTGCCCGGTGAGCGGCTGGGGGCTGATCGTCTTGCCCGACAGGTGACGGCTGGAGTTGGAGTGGTGCATGGGTCGTGGCCTCTCTGAGTGGGAGAGGGGCGGCGCGCCCCCGGTCCGGCGC
>DATAHG010000304.1:0-6263 GCA_036263295.1 Thermoanaerobaculia bacterium
ATGAAGCCCGCGGCGGGGGCGTTGGCCGGCACGTCGCCGAACACTCCGGCGGGTGAGGCGACCGGGGCCCGCCCGGAAGCGGCCACCAGGAAGACCGCCATCTGCCGGCGGGTGATCAGGGCGTCAGGACAGAAGTTTCCATTCCCGCAGCCGGCGGTGATCCCGTCGCCGGCCAGCCGCTCGATGAATCCGGCGCCGGGGAAATCCGGCGGCACATCGCCGAAAAGGTGGCGCGGCGGCACTTCCGAACGTCCCATGGCAATCACCAGGAAGACGGCCATTTGCGAGCGGGTGATCGACTGATCGGGACAGAAAATGGGGCCCGCGCCGCAGCCGCTGGTGAGGCCGGCGCGGAAGATCGCCTCGACGAAGGGCGACGCCGGATCCGAGGGCGGGACGTCGTTGAAGGTGTTCTGTCCGTCAAGCACCCCCGTGCCGCGCAGGCGGACTCCGAAGGGTCCCGCGTCGGTCGCGATCTCCAGGCTGGCGCCTTTCTGGCCGAGGGTGGTCGGATCGAAGGAGACCGCGATCGTGTGAGGTCCGGTGATCTGGACGGCGAATTGATCGTCGTGCGGGCCGCCGGCCAGGGCGGCGCTCTGGAGGGTCAGCGGGGCGGGCGTGAGGTCGGAGAGGGTGATGGTGACCGGAGCCGTCGCACCGGCGTTGAGGTCGCGCGCCCCGAAGCTCACCACGCGCGGGCTGACGGCGAAGGGGAGCGGCCGGAGCGATTCCAGAAAGGCCGTGATGTCTCCGACCTGAGCGTTGGTCAACTGGATGCGGCCGACCTGCGCGCCGCCCGGCGAGCTGTTGAATTCGGCGCCGTCATAAAAACGCACGGCGTCCTCCAGGGTCGACGCCGAGTTGTCATGAAAGAACGGCCCCGTGCGCGCGACGCCCATCAGCGGGGGCGTGTTGAACTCGCGCAAGCCGCCGGCCTCCAGCGGCAGCGCGCCGCCGCCCGGGTTTTCGGCGTGGTTTTCCAGGTTGATCCGCTGGTTCACGACGCCGGTGTTGAAGTTGCGGTTTCCCCCTCCGAGCGCGGCGACGGCGTCGGCGAGGACCGGCCCGTTGTGACAGTTGAAGCACTTGGCGGTGCCGAAGAAGAGATCGCTGCCGCGCCGCTGCCGCGCGGTGGTGACGAAGTTTTCAAGGGCGAAGCCGCGGTCCGCCGGCAGGTTGACCGAATTCATGAAGGCTTCCATCGCGATCAGCTCGTCCTCGGTCGGCAGCCGGAAATCGGTCCCCTCCTGCCGGGCCAGGGTCTTTGGAAAGTGCTGCATCACCGCTCCCGTGGTGAAGACGCGGAGGTCCGCGAACTCCCCGCTCAGGCCATAGGGCGCGGTGAGCGCGATGTTCAGCAGGTGGGGCGACCCGCGGAAGACCGGGGCATGGCCGAAGCCGTCGATGTTTTCGAGGATGAGGGCGCGGGGGCTCCGCATCAGCGGCGGATGCTCGAGCTGGGTGAGATTGGCATCCGCCTCGGCCAGGAAGAGCGGATCGGAGGGTGGCAGGGCGGCGATCGTGGCCGGCCGCAGTCCAAGGTCGTCCTCTTCCCGGTGGCAGGTGCCGCAGGTCCGGCCGTTGCCGCCGAAGGTCTCGTTGAAGAAGAGATCCTTTCCCAGGGCGATGAGGTCCGCCTGGGACGCCTGAGACACAAGCGGCGCAAGCGCGGCGGTGCGGTCCCGCCCGGCCAGGCGGCGCTGTGCCTCCGCCGCCAGGGAACCGGAGTGCGCCGCCGGTTGGGCCCCGCCGCTGGCGGCGCCCAGTTGAAGGAAAAGCAGAAGGAGCGCACCGATGCGCGCTCCACGTCGAGCGTTCGAGCCTGAATCCATGGGCCTACCTCCCGTCAAGTGAAGGAGGGAGATCCCAAGGAGAGGCGATTGGTTTAGTTGGAGTCGAACAAAGATTTAAAGCGAACAAGAGGCATGAGCAAATAAGCTACCTGTCCGAAGACTTCCGGATCCGCACAGCCTGCCTCCGAAGAGACAGGGGGTCTTCCCGGGCGAGGAAATCTGCTATACAGTGCATACAGCCGAACTGCGAAATCTTAGCCGCAAACTCGGGTACTGGGGGGAGAGCTGTCTCGACGAGATCCGCCGCCTGTAGGCGGCGCTTTCCTTCTTTGTGCCCAATTTTTAGGTGGTACAGACCCATGCTCGACCGAACTGTGGTCCGTTACAAAAAACTGGTCTGGGGGCTGGCCTCAGCCGCGGCACTGCTGCTGGGACAAACACCGGCGTTCGCCGCCGCCAGCCTTTCCGTCACTCCTCTCACGTGGAACGTCGTCGGCCTTGACAGCAATAACGTCAATGTCGGACCGAACCACTTCCCGGTCGGAGCACGGGTCTGCAACACCGGCGACGCCCCCGCGACGAACGTCACCTCGGCGTTCGTCTTCGACTCAGCCAACGCCCTGGTCAACCTGCGGCCCGGGACGCTCACCAATTACAACGCCAGCCCGGTGCCGACCCTGGCCCCCGGCGCCTGCCATGACTTCTACTATGAGGTCGAGGTGACGCGGAACCCTGCGGCGTACGACACCACCCGGCGGTACCACATCACGGCCACCGCCGATACCCTCGGCACGGCGAGCACTCCGACCCCGCGCGAGCTCTACGTCGAGCACCTGATCTCCCAGTCGCGCAACCATATCCTCGACGTCCGGCTCAACGGCACCTCGATCCCCAACGGCGGGACGATGACGCTCGTGGTCGGCCAGACCTATACGATCGACCTCGTCGGCTCGACCGCCACCAACGGCTACGAGCAGCTCGAAAGCTTCATCAATTTTCCCAACACGATTTTCCAGGTGCAGTCGGTCTCGACCACCTACACCGCCGACACCTCGGCGTTCGTAGGCAACCCGAACGACAAGCTTTACGGCGACGCCTGCCGTTGGGAGAACGATCCCAACAGCCCCTATTACCGCTCTTGCCACGACGTCGGCAAAGTCGGCGGCAACGTCACCGTCACCTACCAGATCAAGGTCCTGCAGGTGCCGGGCGCGCCGTTGGTCAATCCCGAGCCGCTCAGCAGCCTGCTTTATGACTTCTCCGGCAGCAGCTATCACTATAACGACGACTTCGGCACCTCGGCGCGGTTCGCGGCGATCGTCGATCCCTCGACGCTGACCATTGCCAAGAATTTCAGCCCCGATCCGACCAACGTCAACGGCGTCTCTGCTCTCACCTTTACCATCACCAATCCGAATCCGGCCGCGGTCTCGGGAGTGAATTTTTCGGATGTGTTCCCGACTTCCCCGGGCGCGATGGTCGTCGCCAATCCGGCGGGCGCCACCACCAACGGCTGCGGTTCTCCGACCTTCGCACCGGTGGCGGGAGCGGCCTCGATCTCGTTTTCGAACGGCACGGTGGCGGCCAACAGCAGCTGTACGGTCAAGGTGAACGTCACCGTCCCGGCGGCCGGCACGTACACCAATACTTCGAATCACCTCTTCGTCGGCGCCATCGACACCGGCAGCTTCGCGACCGATACGTTGACGGCCAACAACGCGCCGCCGCCGCCAACCCCGGTCTGCGGATTCACCCTGGCGCAGTGGACCTTCCCGGCCGGCTTTTCGGTCACCTCGCCGGCGCCCACCACCGACAACGTGACCGGCACCCCCTCGGCCAAACCGGGTGACGGCGTCGTTTCCACCTCCTTCACCGAAGGCACCAACTCCTGGGGCTCGAACGGCAGCGTCACCACCGGCACCACGCTGGTCTCCGCCAATGAGGACTACCTCGAGTTCGCCGTGGACATGACCGGCTTCACCAGCCTCCAGCTCGCCTTCGACGCGGCGCGGAAGAATACCCCCAACAGCCCGCGGGGTATCGCCGTCTTCGCGGCGACGAGCTCGCTGGCCACGAACGGTGTCGCGGGCAATGGACCGGCTACCGATCCGGGCACCCAGCTCCTGTCGAACTCGACGGCCCTGCCGCTCTCGACGACCGCCTTCACCTCCTTCGGTCCCTTCTCGCTCCCGGCCGGTACGACCCACGTTCGCATCTACTTCTTCAACTCCGGGAACGTGAACTCGGGATCCGACGTGTTCGTCGACAACGTCACGTTCTCCGGCTGCGTAGTGCCGAACCCGCCGACGATCAGCAAGAGCTTCTCGCCCAGCCCGGTCGCCGTGGGCGGCTCCTCGACGCTGACCTTCACGGTCACCAATCCCAACTCCGGGCTGGCCCTGAGCGGCGTGGCCTTCAACGACACGCTGCCGGCCGGCGTCACGGTCACCTCCGGCAGTTCGGCCCAGTGCGGCGGCACCCTCACCCGCACCGCGCCGAGCACCCTCGCCTTCACCGGCGGCACCCTCGCCGCGGGAGCCTCCTGCAACATCACGGCAACCGTGACCGTGACCACCTCCGGGCCGCATGACAACGTGAGCGGTTTCGTCAGCTCGACCGAAGGGGGAACGAACACTGGAACGACCGGCATCGCGACCGCTTCGATCACCGGCATCCTGCCGCCGGCCATCGCCAAGCAGTTCGCACCGAACCCGGTGCTCGCCGGCACGCCGACGACCCTGACGTTCACGATCACCAATCCGAATGCGAGCCTCGCGGTCTCCGGGGTAGCCTTCTCGGACACGCTTCCGGTCTCGCCGGGAGCGATGGTCGTGGCGCCGGCTCCGGCCGCGACGACATCCGGCTGCGGCTCGCCCACGTTCGCGCCATCCGCCGGCAGCGGCTCGATCACTTTCAGCGGCGGCACGATCGCCGGGGGCGGCACCTGCATCGTGACCGTCAACGTGGTGGCCCCGGTCGCCGGCAGCTACTCCAACACCAGCGGCGCGGTATCGCACCTCGTCAATGGCACACCGATCAACGGCAACACGGCCTCCGACGTCTTGACCGTAACTCCGGCGACTCCGGCGATCGCCTTGCTCAAGCAGGTCGGTCCGACCGCCGCCGGCCCGTGGTCCTCGTTCCTGGCCGTGCCGGTGAGCGGAAATGTTTTCTATCGCTTTACGGTGGAGAACATCGGCAACGTGCCGCTGACTTCGGTCGGCGTCACCGATCCGCAGGTGAGCACGGCATCCTGCACCTGGCCGTCACCGCTGCCGGTCGCCTCCGCGATCAACGATCCGACCGCCACCTGCGTGGTGGGACCGATCACCGCGCTCTCCGGCACCCACCCCAACACCGCGACCGCCTCGGGCACCAACGGCGGGACGACGGTGACGGACGTCTCAACCGCGACCTACTCGACCACCGGGCTGACGATTGTAAAGAGCGTCACCGAGACCAGCTTCCTGATGGCTGGCGACGTGCTGCACTACAGCTTCCTGGTGACCAACAGCGGTTTCGCGCCGCTCGCCGGGCCGGTCACGGTCTCCGACAACAAGGCGACCGATGAGAGCTGCCCGGCCGTCAACACGGTCGGCGACCTCGACAACTTCCTCGATCCTGGCGAAAGCATCACCTGCACGGCGACCTACACGGTCACCGCCAGCGATGTGGTCGCGGGAAGCGTGACCAACCTGGCCTCGGCGTCGGCGGATGGAGTCACCTCCAACACCGACTCCAAGACCGTACCGCTCGCGGGTGTGACCTCGCCGCCGAGCATCGCCAAGGCGTTCTCGCCCAATCCGATCGCGGTCGGCGGGGTGAGCACGCTCACCTTTACGATCACCAATCCGAACGCGGGGACGGCCCTCACTGGCGTCGCCTTCACCGATACCTTCCCGGCTGGCCTGCAGGTCGCCGCGACTCCGAGTGCCTCGACCACCGGTTGCGGAGCCCCGACCTTCACTCCGGCCGCGGGAAACACCTCGGTCAGCTTCTCCGGCGGAACCATCGCCGCGAGTGGCTCCTGCACGGTGACCGTTAACGTCACGGCCACGACGGCCGGCGCCAAGGTCAACACGACCGGCAGTGTCACCTCTACCAACGGTGGCACCGGCAACACCGGCACCGCCACGTTGACGGCCGTGGCAGCCCCGAGCATCGCCAAGGCATTCTCACCCAATCCGATCGCGGTCGGCGGGGTGAGCACGCTCACCTTTACGATCACCAACCCGAACGCTGGGACGGCCCTCACCGGCGTTGCCTTCACCGACACCTTCCCCCCCGGCCTGCAGGTCGCCGCGACTCCGAGCGTCTCGATTTCGGGTTGCGGATCCCCGGCCTTCACCCCGGCCTCGGGTAACACCTCGGTGAGCTTCTCCGGTGGCACCATCGCCGCGAGCGGCACCTGCACGGTGACCGTCAACGTCACCGCCACCACCGGTGGCAGCAAGGTCAACACGACCGGCA
>DATAHG010000305.1:0-7085 GCA_036263295.1 Thermoanaerobaculia bacterium
GAGGTGGTCATTCAAAGCGTTGAGACCGAACGGATTGTGATCGCCGTGGACAGCACGAACGAGGGGCAGGCGGCGGATGGGATCGCCGACTCGGTCTTTTATTTCGTCCCGGATACGCCGCTGACCGAGCCGATCTCGGTCCGTCTGCCGGTGGCGAATCTGGAGGTGGGATCGCGCCAGCTGAAGGTCGTGGTTCCGGCGGCCAAGGGGGCCATCCTGACGCTGTCGGTAGACGGGCCTCTCGACCGGACGGATGACGTCAACGGACCCGAAACGAGGCCGGCGACGGGCGAGAGCACGGCCGGAGGGCGCCGGGCGCAAGTCCGCCGTCCCGGCCTCGTGCTGGAGGGCGGCAGGGAGCTGACGGAATACCGCGGCAACTACGCGCTGTCCATGAAAGATCTCGCCGCCGGCGGTCCCGAGATCGCTCTCGGCAGCCTCGGAATCGAGTACCCGGACTGGATGTCGGAAGGGAACGGCGGCGGTTGCTCCGCGGGAGGGGTCGGCTCCACCTCTTGCAGCGTGAGCTGCGGCGGGCTCGGTTGCTCGACGAGTTGCAAGAGCATCACCTATGCCTGCTGCAACTGCACCAGCGGCTCCCCGAGCTGCTCCTGCAAGCTCTGATCGCACCCTGGCTCACGGCCTCTACGCCGCGGATCGCGTGGAGGCCAGGAGCCCCGAATTCCGACCCGGGGTGTCACGATGTCCCCGCCTCCCGTAACTCTTTGAGTAGGAGAACCGCGCTCCGGCAGGGAAGATGTCTCGCTTTACGCCTGGCGGACACCTGTAGGCGTAAGGGATGCCCGCATCAAGGAGAAAAGGAATGACTTCCCGCCTTTGGAGACTCTGTGCGCCGCTGGCACTCTGCCTGTGTGCCTTGCCTCCCGCCCAGGGACAGGCGCCGGAGGTCCGGACGCTGACCGGGGAGGTCGTGATTCGCAGCATCGCGCCCCAGAAGATCGTGATCGCGGTGGACTCCTCGAATGAAGGCAAACCGGCCGATGGCCTTTCCGACTCGGTGTTCTATTTCGTCGCCGGCGCTCCCTTGAAGCACAAGGTGTCGCTGCGATTTCCTCTCGCCAATCTGGAGGCCAGGCCTCGCAGCCTGAGTGTGACGGTCCCGACCCGGGGAGTGGTCCTGTGGGCTGACGTGGGCGCGGCGGAGGAACCCGCGGAGGGGCCGGAAGGGGAACACCCCGCCAGCACGGGCGAGGAGCAGGCCCGGGCCAGGATCGAAAGCCAGTGCGAGGGGCTCATCCTCAAGGATGGGGTGGAGCTGACCGAGTACCGCGGAGGCAACCGGATCCGCCTGAAGGATCTCGCGACCGCCAGGGACGCCTCCAAGGTAAAAGGTGTCGAGCGGCCGGGCCGCCGCAAGCCATGACCTCACGCGCTTTCTAAATCCCCCTCTCGCGCCAGAAGCGATATGATGGCCTTCCCCAAGGCCTTCCAGCGCCGCATCCCGGTTTTGGGACCGCGAGGATCTCCCATGGCCAAACCCGCACCCATCCTGCGCCTGGCGGTGGCTTTCCTGCTCTTCTGCGCGGGACTGCTGGTCAATGGCCTGGGGCAGTACTACCTCAGCTTCCAGGCCATCTCCTCCGGTCAGAAGAGCCAGATGGGCGCCGCGCGGTTCTTCGAGGCGGCCGGGGCCTCCCTGTTCCCGGCGCTCGGGTATGTCCTGGCCGGAATCGGCCTGGTTCTCCTGGGTGTCGCCCTGGTCGATTTCCTCGCCGCCCGGCATCCGTCCAAGACCGCCGCCGCCAACGCGCCCTTGCTCCAGGAGGAATTGCAGCGCGCCCTGACCCGGGTCCAGGAGACCCCGGGCAAGGCCGGCCCCGCCTGGGATCTGGCGCGCGTCAAGCTGGAGCTCTATTTCGATCGCAACCTGGCCCAGATCAATCAGATTTTCTGGCTCAGCGCCGGCGTCATGAGCGCCGGATTCGTGGTCGTCCTCGTCTCCATCTTCCTGCCGTTCAACGGGATGGCTCGCCAGGGCGCGGCAGCCAGCATGACGCCGGCCTGGATCGGCGGCATCGCGGGAGTGATCACCGAGTTCATCGGCGCCACCTTTCTATTCATCTACAAATCGACGGTCCAGCAGGCGGCGTCCTACACCCGGACCCTGGAGCGGATCAACTCGGTCGGCATGGCCATGCAGATCCTCGATACGATCTCTGACGAATCGAGAGAGCTGCAAGACCGCACCAAGGCCCAGATCGTCAAGCTCCTTCTCCAGCAATCCGACCCCGCGGGGGCCCCGGGACCCCGGGCGGACATCTCGGAGAGAACAGAGGCGCAGCCTGTCCCCTGACCCGATTCCTGCCGGAATCCGCCATGCGGGACGATTTCCCCCAACACTCTAGCCAGAAACCCGGAGATACGTTAGGATGCGCGACATGTCCCCACCTGACATCCAGAGGATGTTGACCATCCTGCGTAGCGCTGTCCGTATGTCGCAAATCTCGAACCGCGAAGTGGAGCGCCGCCTGGGTTGGAGCACCGGCTATCTGAGCCGGCTCCTGGCCGAGGACATGGACCTGCGGATCGAGCACATCCTGGATGTCTGCCGGGCGCTCGAATTTCCGCCCAGCGACTTCTTCCGGGTGGTCTACATGAAGCGGGACGATCCGGACAAGCAGAGCTGGGCTCAGACCCTGGCCAAGGCGCACCCGCTCCTCCAGCAGGAGGTCCGGCCGGCGGCCGCCGCCGCGCCCGCCGAGGAGCCGGCCGCCCCCGTCAAGGCGGCCCCTCTCACCAAGGAGGAGGTCACCGACATCGTGATGCATGCCCTGCGCAAGCTGCTCCTCAGCGGCCTGGAAAAGACCGACAAGCCGCCGGAGAAGTAGAGGGCCCTCCCGTCACCTCCTCGGGCTGGGCCCCCCGATCTCCAGGCGGGGGTGCAGCAGCATCACCGGCAGGATGACCCCGAAGGCCACCAGGGTGAAGATCAGCGATCCGAGCATCGGCCCGTATTGCTCGATCAGGTTGTTTTTGACCAGCCGGTAGGCCTGGGCCTGCTTTCCGAAGCCCACCACGAGCAGGCCGTCCTCCGCCGCGAGCCGGGTGGCCGGCTTCGGCAGCATGATCGTCAGGCTCTCCTGGCCTTGCCGGAAGATCTGGACATAGGGCCCCGCCGTCGCCGCGGTCAGGTCTTCGCGGCTATCGCCGTCGAGGTCGGCCCCGAGCAGGCCCTCGATCGGCTCGCCCCAGTCGCTCCACTTGTCCCGCTGTTGCCCCTCGGAGTCGAGCACGAACACGGTGCCCCGCTCGCCGCCGGCGGCAATCTCCTCAAAGGTCGGATCGCCGTCCCATTCGAAAGTTTTCAGGGAGCGGACCGGCTCGCCCAGGTCCACATCCCAGATTCGACGTCCCTCGACGTCTTCGGCGAAAACGTGGCCCGCGGCCGTGCCGTAGAGGACCGCCGGCCGGCCCGGTTCGCGCCGGTCGAGAGCGAGCACGAGCCCCTGGGAGTCCCGGCCCGGGAGAGCCGGCCAGTCGATCGAGGTCGCCACATGCTCCCGCTCCCAGGCCGGCTCCAGGCGCCAGGGGTCGAACCGGGCCTTGCCGGCATTCATCTGGCGGATCACCTGCGACCAGGACATCATGACCAGAAACAGGACCATGAAAAAGAGGAACCCGCGGTCCCCCATCCTGGAGTGCCGCCGGCTCACGCCTCACCTCCCGCCGGGGCCTCGGCCGGGCCGCCGGTCCCGGCGAGGGGTTGGATCTTCCCCTCCAGGGCCTTGATCAGTCCGATCAGGTCGGCGGGGCGGAAGGCCCGTTGCGCCGACGCGACCCGGGCCGTGACCCGGCTCGGCGTCACCTCGAAAGCCTCGACCTTCAGGCCGCCGGCCGCCTCGGCCGGGAGAGGCCCCGGCTGGGTGCGCCAGCGGCGGGGATCCACCGCCAGGGTGGCGAGCAGTTGGAAGGTACGCTCGCGGTCCCGCGTGCCGCGGGGGATCTGGACCTCCTCGACCCCGGCGAGGCGCAGCCGGGCGCCGTCCTCCCAGGGCAGGCGCAGGCGCCACCAGACGTCGCGGTAGCACCGCCCCTTGCGATCGTCCCGGATCAGATTACCCCGCTGTTCGGGGCCTCCAAGATCGAGCCAGCCGGTGGCGTGCGCGCCCGCCGGGGCGTTGCGGCTGATTTTCTTCAGGACCTCCTGGCATGCCGCCAGGGAAGCCGGGCGCCAGTCTTCCGGGTTTTCCGCCGCCGGAGCGCCGGGCCCCAGCCGGAGTCTGGCGGTCGGTCCGGTCCGCCAGAGGATCCAAAGCAGGAGCAGCAGGCCGAGCACGCCGGTCGCCGTGTAGAGGATCCACAACTGGGTGTCGCGCGGCTCATCCAGCTCCGCGATTTGGAGGATGCTGCCGCCGACGATAAAGAAGAGGATGGTCGCGAAGATGCCCCAGTTCAGGGGATTCTGGAACTGCGGAGTGCCGCGCGGCACCCGCTGGGCGGTGCCGCCCGCCACCAGGACCGCCGTGAAGGCCAGCAGGGGCAGGTGGCCCAGGAAGACCCCCGGCAGGAAGCCGCTGAGCTGCATGGCGAGGAGGACCAGCCCGGTGACGGCCAGCGCGAGGAGGCCCCGCCGGCGCACCCGCAGCCGCCGAGCGGTGGGATCGGCCTCCTGGACCCCTCCTGCCTCTTCATTCTCGTTCTCTGCCTTCTCCGCGCGCCCCTCTTGCCACCGGGCAGTGGCCTCCCGTCCGAAGACGGCGAGTTGGTCCGGGATCTCGCGGACCGGATGATCGAACAGCAGGATATCGGCCTCCGGGCTGGTCTCCCGGGTGCCTGCCTCGATGGGGTCGGACACGGCGCTCCCTCCTCGCGGACGCTCTGGGGTACGGCTCTGCGCGAATCCTCTCTCATTTCGGGGTGAGGCACCAGGGGGGCCTGGAAACAACTGCGGTAAAATCCTGACGTTGTCTGACTTCGAGAGGTCCCCGATATGCGTTCTGTGGTGCGAGTGGTGGGTGTTTCCTGGTTTTCCTTCGTTCTCCTCGGCTTCCTCGTTCTGACTCTTCTCTTTGTCCCCGGCACCGCCCGGGCGCAAGAGCCCGTGGCCGTGCGGATCCCCGCTCGCGAGCTGCAGGCGGATTTCGCAGTGCTCAAGCGGGCGCTCGAAGAGCTGCATCCCGGGCTGTACCGGTACAACACCCGGGAGCAGATGGCCGCCCACTTCGCCGAGCTGCAGGCGGCGTTGAACCGCGATCTGACCATCCCCGAGGCTTATCTCGCGATCTCGACGTTCACGGCGAAGATCCGCTGCGGGCACTCCCACGCCAATTTCGTAAACCAGCCCAAGGCCGTCGCCGCGGCGCTGACGCGGGGAGCCGGACGGGTACCGTTCACATTCCGCTGGATCGACCGCCGCATGATCGTGACCGGAAGCTTCGCGGGCGCCGAGAGTCTCAAGCCGGGCACCGAGATCCTTTCGCTGAACGGCGTGCCGGCCGGGACCGTCCTCGACCGGCTGCTCACGATCACGCGCGCCGACGGCTCGAACGATGCGAAGCGGGTCAGTCAATTGGAAGCCACCGCCGATTACGAGCTCGGCGCCTTCGATGTGTTCTTCCCGCTGTTCTTTCCGTTGCCCGACGGGCGCCTTCAGCTCCAGATCCGGGAGCCGCTGACCGGCAAAAAAGGTGCCCTCACGGTGCCGGCGATCCCCTGGGAGCGGCCGCGCAATCCCAATCCTCCGCCGTCTCCCCGGGGCTCGGACCCGGTCTGGGCGATCCAGTTTCTCGACGCGGACACCGCCTATCTGCCGATGTCGACCTGGGCTCTCTATGACAGCAAGTGGGATTGGAAAGCAGCTCTCAAGCAGACCTTCGACGACCTGGCGCGCCGCAAGACCGCAAACCTGATCGTTGACCTCCGCGACAACGAAGGCGGCCAGGACGTGGGCGACGAAATCCTGAGCCGCGTCATCCAGAAGCCCCTTGCGGCGCCGGCCTTCGAGCGGCGGGTGCGCTATCGCAAGGCGCCGGACGACCTGATTCCCTACCTCGACACCTGGGACCCGTCCTTCAAGGACTGGAAGACCGCCGCCACCGACCTCGGGAACGGCTTCTACCGCCTGGTCCGGGAGTGGGAATCGGCCGAGGGGGACGTGATCCAGCCGGTCGGTCCGCGATTCGAAGGGAAGCTCTGGGTGCTGGTGAGCGCCAACAACAGCTCGGCGACCTTCCAGTTCGCGCAAGCGGTGCAGGAGGCGAAAGCCGGCACGCTGGTGGGCCAGCCCACCGGCGGCAACCGCCGCGGCATCAACGGCGGCGCCTTCTTCTTCCTCCGCCTCCCCAATTCGAAGATCGAGGTGGACATCCCCCTGATCGGTTACTTCCCGGCGGCCGAGCAGCCGGACACGGGGGTCCAGCCGGACATCGCGGTCCAGCCCAGCGCCGAAGACATCGCGCGGGGGATCGACCGGGAGCTGGCGACGGTGCGGGAGCGGATCAAGAGGTGAGCCGCTCGGCGACGAGCGCGTAATCGTAGGTCGTGACTTCGAGGCGGTGTCCCCAGAGATCGCAGAAGTAGATAGAAAACGCCTTGGCGTGATCCCGGACGTGCTCCGGCAACACCCGCCGGCCGTCCGGATCGAGGACCTCCACCTCGTCCAGGCGATCCCGGAAGGCCAGGAAGGTCGGGCCGTCCACCCGGAAGGCGACCCGATGGAACCCGGCGGTCCCCCGGCTCCCCTGCGGCTCCCCTGTGAACAGGGCGAGCATCGTGCGCCCCCCATCGCAGGAGATCATCAGCGGCCCTTCGGGGTCCTCGGCCCAATCCTCGTGCTCCGGCAGGATTTCCAGTCCCAGTACCCGGCTGTACCAAGCCGCGGCCTCGTGGCGGTCGGGGACGAACAGCTCGACATGATCGAGGGACTGGACGCGGAAGGGGGTGAGGGGCATGGGTGGACTCCTTTCAGGGAGGGATTGTAGCGCCGGGGCACCGGCCCCTTGACGGGGCTCTGGTTCGCCCCCCCGGATTCCCACCGCCGATTATTTGCATCACATCAATCCCTCCTGGAGCCCGCGAGAGTTCTTCTGATGCAGAACGTCGTTCATTCGCATCAGGACAACCCT
>DATAHG010000306.1:0-2081 GCA_036263295.1 Thermoanaerobaculia bacterium
TGCGCTCGGCGTCCTCCAGCAGCTCCGAGAAGGTGCTGTAGCCGTAATAGCCCTCGTTGAAGGAAGGCTTCTTGCGCTGCATCGTCTGCTTGATCATCGAGCCCCAGAGGACGTCCTTGTTCTCGCGGATCAGCGCCTGGATCGATTCGATCATCAGGCTGAACGCCTCGGCGGTCTTTTTATTCAGACCGTCGAGCTTCGGGCCCTTCTGCGTGTCGCGCCAGACGTCCTCGTAATAGATGAACTCGTCGCAGTTGTCGATCAGCAAGGCCGAAGACGAATTCTTGACCCCGATGCCGATGACGTACTTGTTGTTCTCCTTGAGCTTCGAGACCAGCGGCGAGAAGTCGCTGTCGCCCGACAGGAGCACGAACGTGTCGAGGTGCTCCTTCGAATAGGAGAGGTCCATCGCATCAACGACCATCTTGATATCGGCGCTGTTCTTGCCCGAGTAGAACTTCTGCGGGATGTCGATCAGCTCGATCGCCGCCTCGTGGAAGGGGCGCTTGTACTCGCTGTAGCGCTCCCAGTCGGCGTACGCCTTCTTGACGATGATCTTGCCCTTTTCGAGCAGCCGTTCGAGGATCAGGTTGATGTCGAACTTGCTGATCTCGGAGTCGCGCACGCCCAACGCAATGTTTTCCAGATCGCAGAAGACCGCGATCTTGCGCTCGTCGGCCATCGACCGGCGCGGCTCGGGGACGGAGATGATGATCTCCCGCGCGGAGCCGCTCTCCTCGTGCGGAATGACGTAGCTGTCGGCGCGGGCGGACCGGGCAAGCGGCGCCGGAGCGAAGCGGCGCTCCTCGTGCGCGGGGGCCGGGGCGGCGGCTGCCGCCAGACGGCGCTCCTCGCGACGCTCTTCCGCCGCGGCGCGGCGCTCTTCCCGGCGCTCCTCGGCCTGGACACGCCTCTCCTCGCGCTTCTCCTCCGGGCTCGGACGGCGCTCTTCGGCCGCCGGGGCCGGCTCGGCCGCGACCGCCTCGTCTTCGTCTTCGTCCGGGGCGCCCTCGGCCGCCGTGGCGGCCCGGCCGGTCTTGCGCCGGCCGCGGCTGCGGCGGGAGCGCTTGCGCCGGCCGTCTGGCTTGGCCTCGCCCTCGGCGCCCTCCTGGCCGTCTTCGGACGCGGCCTCGGGCTCGTCGTCGGCGTCTTCGGAATCGTCGATGTCGCTGACTTCACCGACCTCGGAGCCTGCGGCGCTGACCGGCTCGTCGTCCTCGTCGTCCTCCTCATCCTCAAACGGCAGGGCGAGCACGGCGGGGATCTCGGGAAACACAGGGCTCTCGGCCGCCCGGTCGGACGGCGCCTCCGCCTCGGGGGTCTCCCGGGGGAACTGGCGCCAATCCGCCCGGGGCGTGACGGCCTCGGTGGCCGGAGCGGCCGGCGGCGTGGCCTCGGCGGCCACCTCCGTGGCTGGCGGAGCGGGCTCGACAGGCGGGTCGGGAGTCGTCGGGACAGGGGAGGAGGGGGACTTGGCCTGCTCTCGGCTTTCTTCTTTTGCAGCGCCCTCAGCAGTCGGGCGTAGCCACCATGGAGTCAAGGTTCTATTCCTCGCGGTCGTTCATCGATCAACGCGGAGCGGTCACGCTCCAGCGGACACGGATTTTCGTAGGGTTCGGGCCACAGCGGCGGGGGACAGGACCGCGGAACCTTCCTATAGGTTAGCACGGCTGGGAAAAAGGCCAAAATGGCTCGGGGCGCCCCTAATCCAGATCGAAGGGCCGGCGCGGCGGACCCTCGTCCGGCTCCTCCTCGGCGCGGCGCATGGCCTCGCGGAACTTCTCCTCGAGCAGGCGGTCGCGGTCCTTCAGCGCCGCGACCTCGCGCTGGAAGATGTCCTCGGCCTTGGACTTCTCCTCGTCGAGCCCCTTGAGCAGGGCGTCGAAGTCCTTGCCTCCCGCGATCGGCTGTTTCGCCTTCTTGTGGGACAGGATCTGTCCCGTCGCGGTGTCGATCACCATCTCGGAATTGCAGTCGGGGCAGCGGATCGTCAATTTGCTGGGCGTGCTCACGGGGCTATTCTACTCCCTGGCGCCGCTCCGGCGCCGGAACCCACAATGTCGCCCCCAGGGCGAGACCCA
>DATAHG010000307.1:0-2343 GCA_036263295.1 Thermoanaerobaculia bacterium
GTGCGCTTCCTGGCCTGCGGCCAGGGGTCCGGCCTCGGTCTCCTCCACTGCCCTGCTTATGTCCTCTCGTGGGTCCGCTGCGAGGGAGAGGAGAGAAAGACTTCATGAAGACCCGATTTTTCGCGGCGCCGGGGCTGGCCCTGGCGCTCGCCTTGGGATGGGCGGCAGGAGCTTCAGCTCAGACCGCCACACCCTTGCCGTCGCCGGAGCCGCTACGGCTGTCGCTGGCCGACGCCATCCAGCGGGCGCTCCAGGAAGGGACGGCCGCCCGCCTGGCCACCAACCAGACCGACGTAGCCCAGATCCAGGCCCGGCTCGCCCGCTCCGGGCTGCCTTTCCAGCCGCAGGTGAGCGCCGGCACCCTAACCGCCAACGAGTCGATCAACCTGGCCACCTTCGGCTTCGCGCCGGCTCCGGGCGAGCCGCCGGTGACCGATCCGTTCAACGTGGTGGACGCCCACATCAATGTGGCGATGAACCTGCTCGACGTGGCCGCCCGCCGCCGCTACCAGGCGGCCTTGGCCGGCGTCCGGGTCGGCGAGGAGGAGCAGCGCCGCACCGAGAACGAGGTGGCGGCGGCCGTCGCCTCGCTCTACGTCTCGCTGGGACGCAGCACGGAGCGGATCGATCAGATCCGCGCCAACGTGGACCTGTTCCAGAAGCTCCTGGGGCTCGCGACCGACCAGAAGAAGGCCGGCGTCGGCACCCGCCTGGACACGACCCGGGCCGAGGTTCAGCTCGCCCGCCAGCGCCAGGACCTCCTGGTCGCCGAGAACCAGCGCGACGTGGCGCGGCTCGCCCTGTTGCGGGCGGTCGGCGCCGACCTCGGGACCGAGGTGGTGCTGACCGACGACTGGACCCGCGCCGGGGCCTCCGACTCCACTCTCGACCAGGCGCTCGGCCGGGCGCGCCAGGCGCGGCCCGAGCTGACCGTGCTGCAGGAGCAGCTCCGCGCCGCCGACCTGGCCGTCCAGGCCGCCAAGGCCGAGAAGCTCCCGACCGTCGCCGCCCAGGCGCAGGGCACCGAAAGCGGCAACCGGCTGCGCGACGTCGCCTGGAGCCGCACGGTGGGGGTCGCGGTCAACGTGCCGATCCTCACTGGCGGCCGCACCGAGGCGCGCATCGCCGAGGCCGAGATCCGGCGCGACGAGCTGCGCATCCGCCAGCGCGACATCGAGCGCCAGGTCGAGCAGGAGGTGCGCCAGGCGCTCCTCCAGGTCCAGAACGCCCGCAGCCGGGTGGAGCTGGCCGACCAGAGCGTGCGGCTGGCCGCCGACGAGCTGGAGCTGGCGAGCGACCGTTTCAAGGCGGGCCTGACCTCCTCGATCGAGGTCGATAACGCCCAGACTTCGTTGTCCGCCTCCCGCGACTCCCGCATCGAGGCCCTCGCCGCCGAGGCGCAGGCCCGTTTCGATCTGGCGCGGGCGACCGGCGACATTCGCAACCTGATTCCGAATTCCGAGTCTTTGAGGAGAGAGGGAAAATGAGCAGTCCCCTGAAAATCAAGAGAGATACGGTGCCGGCCGGCGAGCCCGAGCCGGAAACCCCGGTCGAGACCCAACCAGAGCCGAAGCGCCGGGGCGGCCGCAAGGTCATCATCCTCGGCGTTCTCGCCGTTCTGGTCCTGGTCGGCGCGGTGATGGGCTATCGCACCGTCGTCTTCTACGAGCACCACGCCACCACCGAAGACGCCCAGATCGACGGCAACATCAACCCGGTCCTGCCGCGCGTCTCCGGCTATGTCCAGGAGGTGCGGGTGGCCGAGAACCAGCAGGTGAAAGCCGGCGACGTCCTCGTGGTGATCGATCCCAGCGACCTCCAGGCCAAGGTGGATCAGGAGGAAGCCGCCCTGCTCAACGCCGAGGCCGCGGTGACCGTGGCCGAGGCCGCCGTGGTCGGCGCCCGCGCCACCGTGACGGGAGGACAGGCCAACGTGGCCGCGGCTCGCACTCGCGAGCAGCAGGCCGCCGCCGACCTCGAGCGCTACAAGGCCTTGTGGAAGAAGGAAGAGATCTCCCAGCAGGAGTACGACGCCGCCCGCTCGACGACCGACGCCGCCCGGGCCGCGGCCGAGGCGGCCCGCGCCACGGTCTCGTCCTCCGCCGCCCAGGTCGAGGCCGCGACGCGACGCATCGCCTCGGCCCGGGCCGAGGTGGCCCAGCACCGCGCCACCCTGCAGGCCGCCCGCCTCCAGCTCTCCTACGCCACCCTCAAGGCGCCGGTCTCCGGCCTGGTGTCGAAGAAGAACGTCGAGGTCGGTCAGCTCGTGCAGGTGGGTCAGCCGCTGCTGTCCATCGTCCAGGGCCATGACGCCTGGGTGACGGCCAACTTCAAGGAGACCCA
>DATAHG010000308.1:0-4800 GCA_036263295.1 Thermoanaerobaculia bacterium
GGGGTCCTGACTCTCTTCGGGCTGGTGGACAATCCCTGCACGCTCTGGCAGGCCACGCTGGAAGCCTTCCGCCTCGGCGCCTGCAGCCAGAGCGGCGTGCCCCAGGCCTTGCGCCGCCACCGCGGCCCTCTCGGTTTCGAAGAAAAAACCTTCGAGGTGCGGCGCCTGGATCCGGCCGGCGACGCACCGCCCGTCTCGATTGACGGCACCCGGGGAGCGACCGGCGTAGCCTGGCTGAACGCGCAGACTCTCGTGGTGACCGCGACCCAGGCCGGGTCGAAGCTCCTGCGCATGCCGCTTGAGGGGGAGCCCGCCGTCCTTTGGAAAGACCCGGCGCCAGACGGCCTCACCGCCGCCGCTCCGCTGGCTCTTCCCGGCGGCAAGATCGCATTTGTCCGCCAGAGACTGAGCGGCCAGGAATCGGCCGAGGGACGGCCCGTGGCCTTCCTCAGTCTATGGGCCGACGGGAGGATCGATCCGGCGCACGACATCGTGCTGCCGTTCCGCATCCAGCAACTCCTCACGAGCTCTCCGGACGGCCGCCAAATCCTCGCCCTCAGCCTTGGGATCGGGGAGAATCTGCCCTCGTTCCTGCAGATCGATCTCGCCGAGCGCACGGTCCAGAATCTCGGCTACAGCCCCACCTTCTATCAGGTCGCCTTCCGCTCTCCGAAGGCCGGGGCTTCGGTCGTCTCATTCGAGGACGTCTCCACGGACCAGGGCTGGGACCTCGTGCTCGCCGATGACAAGGGCCGCCTCATTAAAGACGTTCAGGCTCGCAAGCAGGACGACATCCTCCCGGTCTGGCAGCCGGACGGCAAAAGCCTCGTCTATCTCGCGGAAGTCGAGGGCAAGGAGAAAAAGCCATGAACCTCCGCAGATGGCTGGTTCTGATCGGTTGTGCGCTGCTGGCAGTCCCGGGAACGGCTCACGCGAGTTGCATTGAAGACAATTCCTCCCATCTGGAAAGAGCCGAATCTCTCTCCCAACAGGCGGCCCGGCTCTTCGCAGCGGGCGAAAGCGCCGAGGCTCTCGACGCCTACGGAAGAGCCCGCAAGCTCTTCGAGCAGGCCGGGGACCGAAGGGGCCAGGGAAACACGCTCGTGGGGGAGGCGGATGTCCTGTCTGTGTTGGGGGACAGCCAGAAGGCGATCGATGTCTACAAACGAGCGCGCGAGCTCTTCGAGCAGGTCGGGGACCGAAGAGGCCAGGGAAACACGTTCAATGGTGAGGCGAGCGTCCTGCTGGTCCTGGGCGACTACCAGAAAGCGCTCGGCGCCTGCCAACGCGCCCGCCAGCTCCTCGAGGCCGTCGGGGATCGACGGGGCCAGGGAAAAACGTTCCTGGCCGAGGCGGGCGTCCTGTTCCGGTGGGGTGACAACGAGAAGGCTCTCGACGCCTACAAACGCGCCCGCAAGCTTTTCGAGGAAGTCGGGGACCGCCGAGGACAGGGAGACACGTTCTATGGTGAGGGGGACGTCCTGTTTCAGTTGGGCGACAGCGAGAAGGCTCTCGACACCTACAGACTTGCACACAAGCTCTATGAGGCCGCCGGGCATCGGCTGGGAGAGGGACTCGCCTTCTTTGGTGAGGCGAACGTCCTGTATGTGTTTGGAGAGTACGACAAGGCTCTCGACGCCTACCTCCGCGGCCGTGAGCTCTTCGAGCACATCGGGTACCGATGGGGCCTGGGGCAAATGGTGATTGATGAAGCTTATATCGAGGTTTTGTTGGGCAATCTTGATAAGGCTCTCGACGCCTATCAACGCGCCCGCAAGCTCTTCGAGGAGGTCGGGAGCCGCCCGGAGGAGGGAGACGCGTGGGTGGGTGAGGGGGGAATCCTGTTCCAGTTGGGCGAGAACCAGAAGGCTCTCGACGCCTACCAACGCGCCCACGAGCTTTTCGAGCAGCTCGGGGACCGGCGGGGACAGGGAACCGTGCTCCGTGGTGAAGCGGACGTCCTGGCTCAGATGGGCGAGAACGAGAAGGCTCTCAACGCTTACAGAAGAGCACGGAAGCTTTTCGAGCAGGTCGAGAATACTCTGGGTCTGGGAGGCTCTCTTTTGCAAGAGGCGAGGCTCCAGAGCCGCCAAGGGAACCAGAACGAGGCCAAGAGCCTCGCCTCTCAGGCGGCCGCCGCCTACCGCAAGGCGAGCGCCTTGGACGATGAACGGTCCGCCTGGCTCGTCGTGGCGGAGGCGGAGCACTCTTCAGGGAACTGGGAGCCCGCGGTCTCGGCGGCCCGGGAGGCTGTTCGCCTCCATGCGGCCGGGCGTTTCAAGAAGATCTTCGAAGGGCAGCGAGCATTCGAGGATGAGTCGATCGCGGCCGCCTATGACCTCCTGGTTCCCGTCCTCCGGTCTCTGGCGCGGACCGAGCAAGCCCTGGCCGCTGCCGAGGAAGCCCGGTCCCACGTGCTCCTGGACCTCCTGGCGGCCGGTTTCAAACATGGCAAGCCGGGGGCGGCGACCGAGCTGCGCGCGGAGCGCCGGCGCCTCGAAAGCGAGCTGGCCCAGATCGAGACCGAGAGCCGGCAGGCGATCGATGAAGATCTCCTGGCAAAGCTTCAAATACAGCGGAATCAGGTCGACGCCGAGTTTGACTGGAACCAGTATCAGATCCTCGCCGCCGAACAGAATGCCTTGCTCATCGCCCAACCTCTGGACGCCGCGGGGATTCGAGCCGTCGCCCGCGAGACCGGGCCCATCCTTCTCTACTATGCGGCGGACAAGGAGCTGATCGGTTTCCTCGTTCCTTCTGACGGGACGGACGTCTTCGTCGCGCGGATCGACCTCTCACGAAGCCGCTTGAACGAGGCCGTCCAGCGCTACATCCACGACGTGGCAAACCCCTTCTATGCGGAGCGTGCGGCGCAACAGAGCCGCGAGCTATGGGATCTGCTGCTCGCGCCCTTCGCGGCGCGCCTCCCGGCGGGTGGGCCCCTTGTGATCGTTCCGCACGGCCCGCTGCACGAGCTGCCCTTCGAAACCCTTCTCGATCCTGTCGGAACGCCTCTCTTCGAGCATTGGGCCGTGAGCTTCGCGCCCTCGGTGTCCACTCTCGCCCGCGCCCGCGAACGGCACAAGGAGCCGCAGCCGAAGGATGGATTTCTCGTCTTCTCGTCTGGCCGTGGGCTGGATCTGCTGGAGGCGGAAGCCGGTGAAGTGGCGGAGCTATTCGGCAACGACAAGGCGTCGTTCAAGATGACCGAGGCGAGTTTCGAAAACTACGAGCGCCGGGTTCCCGGCGCCCGGCATCTTCTGATTTCCACGACCGGCACCTGGGCAGCGGGAGATTCGCGGAAAACCTTTCTGGAAATCCTTCCCACTCCTGGCGCGCATGACAGCCGGCTGAGCGTGGCCGAGATCGCGGCCGTCCCCCTGACCGCGGAGCTCGTGGCCCTGGAGGCCTGTGACACGGCCCGGGGGGAGACGCGGCAGAGCGACGAAAGGGTCGATCTGACCCGAGCCTTTCTGATCGCCGGGGCCGCGTCGGTGCTGGCGACGCGCTGGAAGGTGCCAGATGAGCCGGCGACCACCCGCTTCCTCCTGGACTTTTACCGCGCCTACCGGCAGGGCGGCCCCGGCGGCAAAGGGCTGCGGAAGGACCAGGCGCTCACCGCAGCGCGCCGCCGCTCGCGCGAGCGGGGCGACGCCGCCCAGATCTGGGCGGCGTGGGTGTTGGTGGGGGATGCACGGTAAGAAAACCTCCCCTGACGATCGAAAGCTCGAGCTACAAGGGCGGCCCCCTTCAAGGATTTATGGTGCGCCGTCGAGCTGAACACCGGTGACGTAGAAGTGGGCATCGCTGTGAATCACGTTTGCGACCACGATTACTTCGAGCTGGTGGCCGTGCAGGTCGCCGGTGAAGCTCGATGTAAAGAGATTGCACGAGGGTGAGCTGGTGGCAGTGTGCGTCGGCGACACGACGAGGTCGGTCGCCGTCGTGACGTCATAGACCTTCACGAACATCGTGTCCGCCCCGCGCGTGCTCGCGCTGGGCTCGGCTTCGAGGTTGAAGCCGAGCGTCCAGTGCGTGCCAGTCTGGCTGCTCGGAATCGTGACGAACTGCGCCGCGAAGGTTTGCGCGCCGGCGTTGAGTTGGAGATAGCTCGGAAAGACGTTGCACATCTTGGTACCGCCCGAGGTCGTCACGCTGGTCGCGCCGGAGTAGCTCCAGGCGCATCCCTCATCGAACTCAATGTTGTAGAGGTACTGCGTGAAGTTGCAGGCACCGAGACCGGTGCACTGGCCGCCTTGCGAGCAGGCAAACGCCGTAGAGGTAGAGATTGTAGTGAGTAGGACGGCGAAGACGGATGCTTGGAGCAGATGCTTGGGCATAGGTTCTCCTGGTGGGCAGTTGATTCGATGCTGGCGCCCAACGCGCTGATGCCTCACCCAACGGCGAGCGAGGCACCTCTAGAGGGAGTGTCCCCTGGGCCGACTTGGGGCCGCAGGCGGATCGACTGGCGGTAAAGGACGAAGAGGATGCCGGTCTCATCGCGCAGCGCGAGCAGATCAGGATGGAACGGCTGAGGAATTTCATCGTGACCTCCGAGTGTAGGAGGACTTGCCTAACCAGTATACATGGCGACCCCGACCGAAGAACGGTGCGGTGGTTACTCCATAGGTCCGGCACAGAGTAACCGCCGCCGTGGCCCTGGGGGGCAGCGGTTGATCCATCGAGCTTCCTTCTTTTCTCTGGTTTCAGTGCGGGATTGGAGAATGGCCGGCCTGGCCATCCAGAGAGCGAAGGAGTGAGGATACAAGAGTTACGTTGTTTGTCAGTTCATCTGGGCGG
>DATAHG010000309.1:0-2812 GCA_036263295.1 Thermoanaerobaculia bacterium
TTCTGGTGGGCCCACATCGGCTGGATCTTCTTCGAGGCGAAGGAGAAAATCCCGCGCAGCGTCGTGCGCGACCTGCTGGACGATCCCCTGGTGCGCTGGCAGGACAAGTGGTACCCGTTCATCGGCATCGGCGTCGCCCTCGGCATCCCGCTGGTGGTCGGCCTCCTGACCGGCAACGTGATCGGCTGCCTGCTGATCGGCGGCGTGCTGCGCATCGTCATCAGCCACCACGGCACCTTCTTCATCAACAGCCTGTGCCATATGGTCGGCCGCCGTCCCTACAGCAAGGAGCACAGCGCCCGCGACAGCCCGGTGATGGCGGTCCTCGCGTTCGGCGAGGGCTACCACAACTATCACCACAGCTTCCCCTTCGACTACCGCAACGGCATCAAGGGCTGGCACTTCGACCCCGCCAAGTGGATGATCTGGGTGCTCTCCCGCCTCGGTCTCGCCACCAATCTGCGCCGGGCCGCCGACGCCGCCATCCTCAAGGCCAAGGTCGAGGTGCAGTTCGAGGCGGCGCGGGAGCGCATGGAGCAGGTCGTGGACGGCGCCCGGGTGCGCTACGAAGACCGTCTGCACGAGGCCTATGCCCGCGTTCAGGCGGTGATCCAGGACCTTCTCGCCCTGCAGCGCGGCCGCCCGAAGGCGGTCGAGCCGGGCACCGAGAACCTGCCGATCGAGACCCGCATGGGGCTCGCCTACCGCGCCCTGGAGCAGGCTCTCCAGGAGTGGAAGCAGGTCCTCCGCCAGGCCAAGCGCCTGCCGGTGTCCGCCGCCGCTGCCTGACGCCGCATGCCGATCGAGGGGCGGCCCGCCGCCGCCCCTCTCCTCTCGAAAGGGGTCTCGCCCGAATGCGTCTCCGCGTTTCCGCTCCTCTCGTCAGTGCCGTTCTCCTCGCCGCCTGCAGCAGCTTCGCCTGTCTCGCCCAGTCCCCCGGCAAGCTGCCGGAAGCCGCCCGCAACACCGCCGCCGCCCTGCGCGACGACGCTCTGCGCGGCACCCACGCCTATGACATCGTGCGCTCGTTGACCGTCGAGGTCGGCCCCCGGCCGGCCGGCTCGGAAGCCGACCGGCGCGCCGTCGAGTGGGGCGTCGCCAAGCTCAAGGAGCTGGGCTTCAGCAACGTGCGCGCGGAGAAGGTGACCGTGCCGCACTGGTCGCGCGGCGCCGAGTCGGGCGAGATCCTCGCCCCGTACCCGCAGCGCGTGGCGCTCGCCGCCCTCGGCGGCAGCGCCGGCACCCCGGCCGAAGGCATCGAGGCCGAGGTGGTCGAGGTGCCGACCTACGAGGCGCTCGAAAAGGTCGCCCCCGAAACCGTCAAGGGGAAGATCGTCTTCATCAGCAACCGCATGAAGCGCGCCAAGGACGGCTCGGGCTACGGGCCGGCCGTGGCCGCCCGCGGCGGCAGCGCCGCCCGCGCCGGCAAGATGGGCGCCGTGGCCGTGCTGATCCGCTCGATCGGCACCGACAACAACCGCACGCCGCACACCGGCTCCATGCGCGCCGAAAGCGGAAACTGGCCGTCCACCCCGGCGGCGGCGCTCTCCAATCCCGACGCCGACCTCCTGGCCGCCCAGATCGCCTCCGGCAAGCCGGTGCGCTTCCGTCTCAAGCTGGGAGCCCAGCACCTGCCGGAGCAGGAGTCCGCCAACGTGATCGGCGAGATCCCCGGCCGCGAAAAGCCCGAGGAGATCGTCCTCCTCGGTTGCCATCTCGACTCCTGGGACCTCGGCACCGGCGCCATCGACGACGGCACCGGCTGCGCCATCGTCGCCGAGGCCGCCCGCCGGATCGGCGCGCTGAAGCAGCACCCGCGCCGCACCATCCGCGTCGTGCTCTTCGCCAACGAGGAGTTCGGGCTCTCGGGGGCCCGCGCCTACGCCGAGAAGCACGCCGTCGACCTGCCGAAGCACATCGTGGCGGCCGAGTCGGATTTCGGGGAAGGGAAGGTCTGGCAGGTCGCCGGCCGCATCGCGCCGGAATCCCGCCCCGGGTTCGAGGAGATCGCCCGCCTGCTCAAGCCGCTCGGCGTCGAGGCGAGCGACGAGGTCGCGGACGGCGGCGCCGACCTGATCCCGATGGGCCCGGCCCGCGTGCCGGTCTTCGCCCTCAGCCAGGACGGCACCACCTACTTCGACTACCACCACACCTCCAACGACACCCTGGACAAGGTCGATCCCAAGAACCTCGACCAGAACGTCGCCGCCTGGGTCGCCTTCGCCTACGCGGCGGCCGAGATGCCGGGGGACTTCGGGCGGGCGCCCGTGCCGGCGGAGCGGTAGAGAAGGGCTGACGAGGTCGCAGGTCAGACCCGCCCGGCCCAGGGTTGAAACCCTGGGCTAATCGCCTGCGTCCCTGAAGGACGCTATCCGCTCGGGCGGCTTGCCAGTAGGCAGGCCTGAATGAAGGCTTAACTTTCAGATCAAGAGCGCCCTTTACGGGCGCAGGCAGCTAGCCCAGGGTTTCAACCCTGGGCTCTACCCGCCCGCAGGAACACCGGCCACGACACCCGACGCTCCGCCTGGGGATCCCCCCAGGCGGCTTCGAGATCCTCCCGCACGATCTCCATGGGGTCGCGGCCGGTCTCTTTCAGGAAACGCTGGCAGCACGACCAGGTCCGCATGTAGAGCACCAGCCGGTCGAGCGGCCAGTGCGCCACGAACTCGAAGAACGGCGCCTCGACCTCGGCGAACGGGAAGGGGATCGTGCGGTACTCCTCGTCCACCCAGCGGCGCTCCGGCGGCCACCAGGCGGCGATCTCCTGGTGGGCCAGGCGGTCGATCACGGCATCGATCTCGGGCGTGACCCG
>DATAHG010000310.1:0-1926 GCA_036263295.1 Thermoanaerobaculia bacterium
GGGGAGGATCTGCTGGCTGGTGACGCCGCCGGCCAGGGCGAGCGGGAACTGCGGGTCCTGCGGCCAGATCGAATGCTCGGCCCAGACCTCGGCGGTGTTGGGATCGGTGTCCTCGTTGCCGTCGTCGCGGGCGTCGATCTCCGGCGAGGAGTAGACGCCGAGATGGGAGTGGGCGTCGATGATCCCCGGCGTCACCCATTTGCCGGTGCCGTCCACCACGATGGCGCCGGCCGGGGCTTCGAGGCTCTGGCCGACCGCGGCGATCTTGCCGTCCCGCATCAGAACGGAGCCGCCTTCGATGCGCCGGCCGGTGCCGTCGAGGACCGTGGCGTTGGTGATCAGGACGGGCGCGGGAGAGGGCAGCGCCTTGTAGGTGGAGGCGAAGGGGGGCGGTGTCTCGGGGGCTTTCCGCTGGGCCGGCGCCGGTTGGGCGGGCGCGGCTGCCGGGGCCGGGGCCGGCTCGCCCGGAGCGGCGGCGGGGGCGGTCGCCGCGGTGGCGCAGCCGCTCTGGCAGAGCAGCATCCCGAGGAGCGCGACGGACAGGACCGACGGTGAGCTTGCGGGGCTCGATCTCATAAGGCTCCTCCGTATTTCAGCGCCCGGCATCCTAGCACGCGCCCGGCCCGCGGCCGGACGGCGTGATAGCATTTCCCCTCAATGGGTTCCGGTCCCAACCCGGAGCCGCGCAGACACACTCCGGAGGCTCCGCATGTCCTTTTCTTTGACGGATCGGGACGCGTCCACTTCTTCGCTGGACGCGTCGGCGGTCGGTAGTGAGCAGTTCACCAAGGCGAGCATCCTGCGCGACTACAGGATCGCCTTTCAGAGCCGCCAGGCCAGCCTGCTCGGGCGGCGCGAGGTCCTGACCGGCAAGGCCAAGTTCGGCATTTTCGGCGACGGCAAGGAGATCGCGCAGATCGCCCTCGCCCGCGCCTTCCGCAAGGGCGATTTCCGGTCCGGCTACTACCGCGACCAGACCATCATGATGGCGCTCGGGCTGCTCACCCTGGAGCAGTTCTTCGCGCAGCTCTACGCCGACCCCGACGTCGAGCGCGAGCCCTGCTCGGCGGGGCGCTCGATGACCGCCCACTTCGCGACCTGCATGCTGGAGTCCGACGGCCAGTTCCGCAATCTGGCCGAGCTGTACAACTCCTCGGCCGACCTGTCGCCGACCGGCTCGCAGATGCCGCGCCTGGTCGGCCTCGCCTACGCCTCGAAGCTCTTCCGCGAGGTCCCGGAGCTGCTGCAGGTCGAGGAGCTGCGGCGGTTCTCGTCGAACGGCGACGAGATCGCCTTCGGCACGATCGGCAACGCGAGCTGCGCCGAGGGGCTGTTCTGGGAGGCGGTCAACGCCGTCGGCGTCCTCCAGTCCCCGATGCTGCTGTCGATCTGGGACGACGGCTACGGCATCTCGGTGCCGAACGAGTTCCAGATCACCAAGGGGGACCTCTCGGAAGTCCTCTCCGGCTTCCGCCGCAAGCCCGGCAGCACGCAGGGTTACGACCTCTACACGGTCAAGGGGTGGGACTACCCGGCCCTCTGCGAGACCTACCTGACGGCGGCGGAGATCGTGCGCCGCGAGCACGTGCCGGCGATCCTCCATGTGATCGAGGTGACCCAGCCGCAGGGGCATTCGACCTCCGGCAGCCACGAGCGCTACAAGTCGAAGGAGCGCCTGGAGTGGGAGGGCCAGTACGACGGCCTGGCCAAGATGCGGGAGTGGATGATCGCCCAGGGGATCGCCACCGCCGAGGAGCTCGCCGCCTGCGAGGACGAGGACCGGCGGACGGTGCGCGAGGCCCAGCAGCGCGCCTGGGACCAGTTCCGCGCCCCGATCGAGGATGAGCGGCGGCTGGTGCTCGGCCTGCTCGGGGAGCTGGCGCAGGGCGCCGGCAAGCAGGAAGCGGGGGAGGAGGTCGGCCGGAT
>DATAHG010000311.1:0-3954 GCA_036263295.1 Thermoanaerobaculia bacterium
GGTCTTTCGAACGGCGCCTCGACGGCCTGCACCGTAACCTTCGCCAACAGCCTCACCTGCACGCCGAACAGCAGCACGGCCGAGCGCTTCCGCTGCGGTGCCGCGAGCTATCTGCAATTCGATACGGTGGCCGGCACGCCGAACGGCTCCTATATTTTCGGTCAGACTCAGGGCAACGCTCCCACCGAGACGACCGGCGGCACGACTGATATTTCGACCGCCGGGACGATCCGCTGGACCCCGCGCGACACCGTGGCGACGGGCGGCGGCACCGGCCTGGGAATCGTCGGCCAGAATCAGACCGGTACGCTGAGCTTCCAGTATTTCGTCGATCCGTCGGTGCCCAGCGGCACGACGATCAATTTCACCACTACGGCCTACTGGTCGGACACCGCGGCGTTCACTACGCGGGTCGCCCAATCGGCGCTCACCGCCAATTGCAGCATCACGACTTCCAACGTGGCCACCTGGTCACGGGTCTCTTCCTTCTCGGCGCGGGAAGCCGGCGGCCGTGTGGCGGTCGAATGGGAGACGGCGGCCGAGGTTGGCACCCGGGCCTTTGAGGTCGAGCGCCGGGACCCGGCGAGCGGCGAGTTCGTCCGCGTCTCCGCGCCGGCCGTGCCAGCGATCGAGCAGCTCCCTGGCGGCCATTACCGGCTCGTAGACCTCACGGCGGCGCCTGGCGCAGCCCTGACCTACCGCCTGGTCGAGATTGACGCCCAGGGGCGCCGTGAGACGTTCGGCCCCTACGAGGTGACAGTCCAGGCGGCGGCGCGCGGCATGGGCGAGGCACCCCGGAAGGACTTTACGGCCCGGGCCAAAAATCTCTCGCCGCGCCTGGCGCGGGCCGTGGCCAGCCCGGCCGGCAAGGGCTCTCCGGTCACAGCGGCCACATCGGCCGCCTTGACCCAGGCCGCGTCGCGCGCCCGCATCGAGGTGACCCGCACCGGCATGGTCCGGCTGCGGGCGGCCGAGATCGGGAGCGCCCTCGGGATGTCCGCCCCCGAGACCGCGGGCCAGATCCGGGCTGGACGGCTGCGGCTGAGTCACGCCGGCCAGGACGTCACCTGGCAGGCGGCCGACGACGGCGACGGCCTGGTCTTCTACGCCGAGGCGATCGTCAGCCCGTACACCCAGGTCAACGTCTACTGGCTGGAGCGCGGCGTCGCCAAGGCCATGGCGACCGCCGCCGTCCGCCCGGCCTCCGGCTCCGCCACCGCCTCCTTCCCCGATCGGCTGCATCTGGAGACGGACGCCATTCCGGCCACCTCGGCGCCGCTGCCGGTCGAGGACTTCTGGATCTGGAAGAGCCTATTCCCCGGCTACCCGGGCTACGACCGGGCGACCTTGACCGTCGACGCTCCCGCCCCGGCCGCCGGGCCGGCCACCCTGGCGGTCAACCTCTACGGCTTCGCCGCCTCGCAGCGGGTCGGCGTGCGGGTCAACGGCCAGCCGGCCGGCGAGATCACCGGCTCGGGCTCGGGCCCCTTCACCGGCGAGGTCAGCCTGCCGGCAGGCGCCCTGCGCGACGGCGCCAACCAGATCGAGATCGTGGCGCTCGAAGCCGATCTCGGGCTCTGGCTCGACTCGTTCGACCTCACCTACCCGCACGCCTACCGGGCAGCCGGCGACCGCCTGGCATTCCGGGCGGTCTCCGGCGTCAGCGTGGACCTCACCGGCTTCCGCTCGGCAAATCTTGCGGTGTGGGATGTCGCCCAGCCCGCCGCTCCGCGCCGCCTGACGGGCCTCGCGGCTCAGCTCCGGCCGGACGGCTCCTGGGGGGTGGCGTTCACGGCCCCGAGCGCCGGCCCCTTCGTGGCCCTCACCGGCACGGCCCTCGACGCCGCCACGGTGCGGGCCAGCGCCCCCGCCGACCTCAAGAATCCGGGAGCCGGCGCCGAGTACCTGGTGATCGCGCCGGCAGCCCTGCGCGGCGAGGCCCAGCGCCTGGCCGACCTGCGGGCCGCCCAGGGGCTCTCCGCCCTGGCGGTGGACCTTGGCGACGTCATGGACGTCTTCGGCGACGGGGTCTATGATCCGCAGGCGATCCGGAGCTTCCTCTCCTGGGCTGTCCGCAACTGGCCGACGCCGCCACGCTACGTGGCACTGGCGGGCAAGGGCACCTACGATCCGCGCAACCTCCTGGGCCTTTCGACGAACCTGGTGCCGGCCTGGCTGGTGACCACCGAGGGCGGCATCACGCCGGCCGATTTCGAATATGCCGACTTCGAAGGCCGCGGCGTGCCCGCGATCGCGATCGGCCGCATCCCGGCGGTCACGGCCGCCGACCTGCGCGCCTACGTCGACAAGGTTGCCGCCTACGAGAAGGCCCCCACCGGAACCTGGAACGGATCGGCCCTGCTGGTCAGCGACGACCCGGACCTCGGGGGTAACTTCAAGGCCACGAACGATGCCATCGCCAGCGCGCTCGGCTCAAGCCTCACCCTCTCCCGGCTGGACCTGCCCGCCGGAGCGGACGCCAGCCAGCTCGACGCCAACCGGTCCCAGCTCTTCAGCGCCCTCCGGAGCGGCCAGGGCCTGGTCAACTACACCGGCCACGGCGGCCTGGACCGCCTCGCCACCGAGGGACTGCTGCTGACCTCCGACGTGCCGGGGCTCGCCAACGGCCCAAGGGTGCCGGTCATGACGGCGCTGACCTGCCTGATCGCGCAATTCGCCTATCCGACCGTCACCTCGCTGGGAGAAGAGCTGGTCCTGCAGGGGGACGGCGGCGTGGCCGCCCTCTTCGGTCCGACTTGGCTGTCGTACAACGGCGAGGCCGGCGAGCTCGGACGCTACCTGCTGCCGCGGCTCGCGGCGCCCGGCGGCGGACGCCTCGGCGACCGCGTGCTGCGTGGCTTGGCTGACTACGCCGCGGCCGGGGGCAACCGGGAGACTCTGCGCCTCTACGCTCTGCTGGGCGATCCGGCGCTGGCCGTCAAGCGGTAGGACCGGCAGGACCCGAAATAAGGCCGCGGCTCAGTCCGCGGCCGCCGTCCCCAATTCAAGATCCTCCGCCGCCCGGATGACCCGGCGGCGCGTCCAGAACGCGACCGGGAAACGGAGCAGGAAGAAGACCCCGGCTCCGGCCAGGACTCCCCGAGCCCCCCAGAGGCTGGCAAGATAGAGCAGCCCTGAGCAGATCCCGCACACCGTTGCACACACCAGAGCGCGTGCGGTGCGTTCCCCCGAGAGGCCGGCTCCTCCACGGGGACGGGAAAAGGGAAAGTCGGGATAGAAACCTTTTCCCACGAGGATCAGCAGGTCCCCCATTGCCAGCAGCTCCGCGGCCGTAGCCAGCAGAAGCGGCCCTGGGGTGTGAGCGAGGAACTGGGCGAGAACGGCGGCGGCGAAGAGCGGCGCGAGTTGGAAGGCACGCACCAGCCCGAGGCTCGCGATGGAGAAACGCCCGCGGTCGATCGGGGCGCTCAGAATCCACCACAAGCTCTCGGGCCGCGAGCTGCGCGTCAGGGCGTCCGCCGACATCAAGAGGAACAGGCTGTAGAAATAGGAGGACATGACCGGCCCCGGGTGCGCGGCGCCGCCGCCCGGCGAATAGAACAGAAGAAGAAACGCCCCCATGACGGGCATCAGGAGGAACTCGGAGCGCGTCCGCCAGTCGGAGCGCAGTTGGACCCGCAGAAGCGCGAAGAGGCGGGCCCTCTCGCTGCTGCCGACCGAGCTTCGTTTCCTGAGGCGCTTCGCCCCGGTCCGGGCCGGTGCCGCGGTTCGCCGCTCGGTCGGCTCGAGCAGGCGTTCGGTCAGGCCGGAGCCGAGCCACCGGACCCCGACGAACAGGAGGAGCCCGAGCGTCGAGACCGCCAGGACGAGCCTCCCCAGGGCAGGCCCCGAAGGCCCCTCGATCACCAGCTCCAGCGGGGCGATGAACCAGAAGGGCGGCAGGATCCAGGGCAGAGGGCCCAGCTCGCCGAGACCGCTCGCCACGAGCGTGGC
>DATAHG010000312.1:0-1670 GCA_036263295.1 Thermoanaerobaculia bacterium
CCGACCGAGACGATCAAGCTGGACGCCGAGATCGACGTGACCGATCAGCTCGAGCTGCCCGAGCAGGGGCAGAACCGACTCGCGGCCGAGCTGGGGCTTCATCCGCAGCTCGCCGCGCTCGAAACGATCATCTATCCCTCCAGCCGACAGTTGCTCGACAACAACCGCCTCGCCTCGGCCGGGACGCTGGAGATCGCGCCGATGGAGGCGCCTCTCACGCTCTTCGTCTGGAGCAAGACGCGCATCCTGCCGGTGCGGGTGACCGATCTCAGCATCACCGAAGAGGCGTTCGATCCCAACCTCAATCCGATCCGCGCCAAGGTCAGTCTCGGCCTGCGGGTGCTCAACGTCAACGATCTGGGCTTCGCCCACAAGGGCGGAAACCTGTTCATGACCTATCTCCAGCAGAAGGAGCAGCTCGCCGCGAAGATCGCCGGCGGCGGCTTCGGCGAGCTGGGCATCGGAGGCATTCCATGAGCGATCCATTCGGGGCGCTCGGATCCATGCTCCAGGCCCTCCCCCTGGAAGCCACCCTGTTCCCGCCGAGCAGCCGCTACAGCGGCCTCCCCATCAAGCGGCTGGTGACGCCGGAGGGGGAGGAGATCGTCTATCTGAGCCGGCGTTTCGTGCCGCAGCCCGAGCTGTTCGCGCTGCTGCGCGAGCACGAGGTCGTCCAGGGCGACCGGCTGGACAACCTGGCCGCACTCTATCTCGGCGATCCCGAGCTGTTCTGGCGGCTCTGCGACGCCAACCGCGCGTTGCGTCCCGACGAGCTGACCGAGGAGATCGGGCGGCGGCTGCGCATCACGCTGCCCGCGGGAATGCAGGGCGGAGTCGATGGCTAACGGATTCTATCTGACGCTGATGGCCGGGCTGGGCGTGGCCGTGCCGGTGGGTCAGCAGGTGACGGATGCCCTGACCAGCGCGCAAGTCACAGTCACGTCCGGAGCCGAGACGCAGAGCGGGTTTCAGCTCACGTTCAACCTGAGCAAGAACTCCCCTCTGGAGACTCTGTTCCTGCTGGCGGGCGCCTCGGTGCCGCCGGTGATCCGCGTCATTCTCGTGATCACCGTCAACGGCACGCCCGAGGTGCTGATCGACGGAGTGGTGACGAAGACGCAGACCAAACCCGGCAGCGGCGGGGGACCCAACACGCTGGTGGTCACCGGCCTCGATCTCACCGCCGCGATGGACTGGATCGACTTCGACGGCGTGCCCTATCCAGCCATGCCGCCGGAGGCCCGGGTGGCGCTGATCCTCGCCAAGTACGCCGCGTTCGGAGTGATCCCGATGGTGATCCCGAGCGTGCTGATCGACGTCCCCATCCCGACCGAATACATCCCGAAGCACCAGGGGACGGACCTGCAATATGTCACGCAGCTCGCCAACGACGTGGGCTATGTCTTTTATATGAAGCCGGGCCCGGTGCCGGGGGCGAGCATCGCCTACTGGGGGCCGCAGATCAAAGTCGGCGTGCCGCAGAAGGCGCTCAATATCGACATGGGACCCCATACCAACGTCGAATCGCTGACCTTCGATTTCAACGCGGAGAAGGCCGAGCTGCCGATCCTTCTGATCCATGAGCCAAAGAGCAAGGCGCCGATCCCGATCCCGGTGCCGGCGATCACGCCGCTCAATCCGCCGCTCGGCCTGGTGCCGCCGATCCCCAA
>DATAHG010000313.1:0-3626 GCA_036263295.1 Thermoanaerobaculia bacterium
TCCACCGAGCTGAATTTCCGCTCCTTCATCATGCGCTGGAGATCCCGCAACTGCCGCTCCTGGAGCCGCAGGTCGGGGGGGCCCACGGCCCGCGGAGCGCCTTCCGGGTGCTCCGGCAGTTGGAGCTGGTAGAGCGCCGTCTCGGCAGCGACGGTGACCGTGTTTTGCCACCGGCCGGCGTCCAGATCGGCTTCCGTCGTGGCCGCCAGCACGCTGAGCAGCCCCGTCAGGAAACCGAGCCGGTGGGCATCCGGCAGCCACTCGTCCTCGCCGGCGTGCTGGAGGGCGATGGGGCATCGGCCGTCCGGCGTTTGGGGCACCCGGCCGGCGCTCCAGATCTCCTGGGTCGCGGGCTCCAGATCTTCCGGCAGCAGGAAGGCGATCTCCCAATGGCTTTCGACGCGGAAGGTCCCGTCCTCCCCGCGTTCCGAGTCCAGCGGGTTGCGGAAGAAGAGCAGGGACGAGATCTGCCCTTCGAGCTCGACCCAGAGGACAAAACGCAGGTCGGGCTCGACCTTGGGCTCCTGAATTTCAATCAGATCCTCCAGCAAGAGCTGGTGGCGCAGCTCGGAGGAGTAGAACCGTACGGCGGCCGCGGCGAAGGCAGTGAAGTCGCGCAGAGACAGGCCGGCATCGGCCAGCATGCGGGGCTCATCGGAGGAGGGCGGTTTCTTTTCGTTCCAGGTCACTCGGATCTTTCCTCAAGGTCTCGACGGCCGCGCATTGTAGCGCACAACGGTACTGTTATCGCGCGAATCGGTGCGCCGTCCGAAAGAAAGTCGTACCCTCTGCCCGCCGCCCTGTTCTTTCGCTATAGTCTCCGCGTGGTGGAGACCGGCGACAAGGACTCTGAAGACGAACCGCTCTTTTTTCCTGTGGGGGAGCCGGACGAGGCGGCGGCCCGGGGCTGGGACGGTCTCGCCGAGTGGACCGGCGGCCTGGCGCCCGAAGGGATCGAGGCGCTCGCCGCCGTGCGCGAGCTGGAGCCGATCTATCCCCTTCTCCACGCCCTGGTCGGGCGGTCGCCGCGCGACTTCTTCGTCCGCGCCGCGGTCCTGGAGGCCCTGGTCGAGAGCGCCCGCGGCTCGTTCACGCCGCGCGACCTCGACGAGGTGCTCTACTGGCTCGCCGAGCCGGCCCGCTCCGCGACGGTGCGGGCCCTGCGCGCCAGCGGCTGGCTGGAGATCCCCCCGGCCGGGTCCGGCGGCGCCGCCCTGACCGACGCCGGCCGTTGGGCCCACGACGTGCTCTCCTTTCTCCACAAGCGGCTGCGCGAAGCCGATCTGCTGCCGACCGTGGCCGGCGTGCGCTACGCCCTGGAGATCGGCCTCGATCCGCTGCGGCATCTCCAGTCCATGCGCTCCCGGCTGGTCGCCCTGCGGGAGGAGATCGACTCGGCCCTGGCCTCCCACTCGGAGGTCGTCCTGCGGCGCACCGCGGCGCGGCTGCGCGACGCCCTCGATCTGTCCCAGCAGATCCGCGCCGTGCTCGACGCCGTGCGGCCGGACCAGGCGGCGGCCCGCCGGGTGACCCGCGAGATCCATGAGCTGCTCTCCCGGCTCCACGGCGCCGGCGCCGTCCTCCACGCCGCCATCACCGAGGTCGGCCGCCAGTACATCCAGCTCACCGCCGGCCTGACCGTCGAGCAGATCGTCGGCGCCCTGATGGGCAAGGGCCTGGACGAGCTGGCGGCGGTCGGCCGGGAGTCCCTCCAGCCGGTGCTCGCGGCGCCCCCCCTGCTCACCACCGAGGCGGTGGCCCACGCCGCCGAGCTGCAGGCCCTGCGCGACCGACCGGAGCCCGCGGCCGTGGTCTGGGACGAGCCGGCCGAGGCCGTGCGGGCGATCGACGCGGCGGACGTCCCGCCCGAAGTCGAGCGTCTGCTGGCCGATCTGGTCCGCGTCGCCCAGGGAGGAGCCCCGGTCCCGTTCTCCCGCTTCGTCCCGGCGGCGGATCGCGCGGAGTCCTTCCTGCGGGCGAGCCTGCTCCCGCTGGCGGGCGCCCGCTGGACCGGCGAGGGGATCGCCGGCCAGCTCGGGGCGGTGCCCGTGGAGGTCGTGCCGGAGGGGGACGGCTGGCCGGACGATCTGGGGCCGGCCGAGCCGGACGTTTTGGAGGAGCGGGACGGGGGCTCCGCCCTCCGCCGCCTGACGCCGGGCGCCGTCCGCCCGGCCGCGGGAGACCGGAGCCCATGAGCGACGAGGCCGCCCGCCTCTGCGCCCGGCTGCTGCGGGAGGGGGTCGTCCCCCGGGCGCAGCTCCCGGACCTCGACTTCCCGGAGGTCCGGCGGGACGTCGAGGAGCGCCTCGCCGCGGTTGGCCTGGTGCTCGCGACCAGCGCCTACTCCGACCACGTCGGGATCCGCCTGTCGCCCGAGGTGACCGGCGACACCGCCTTCGACGCCGCCTCGAACCTGGGGCTGCGCTCGGATGCCTGCGCCCTGCTGGTGATCCTCTGGGCTCGCTTGGTGCTCCAGAAGCGGACCGCCGCCGACACCCGGGAGATCCCCGGCCAGGCCGAGCTGCTGACGGCGGACCGCGCCGGAGCGGCCCGGCGCTTCCAGCCGCGCGTCCGCTTGGAGACCCTGGTGCGGGAGTTCCGTTCGGTGCTCGGGGGCCGCAGCCACATCCAGCGCCTGGTCTCGCAGCTCCGCCGCCTGCGCTTCCTGGCCGGCCACGCCGACATGATCGAGCCGGGCCCCCTCCTGGAGCTGGGGATCGACGGCGAGCGCATGGTCAGCTTTCTCCGCCGCGAGGTCTTGACCCGGCTCCTCGAAGAGCGCGAGCAGGCCGCCGCCAAGGAAGGGGACGCCACGGACGACGCCCCCGAGGGGCTCGCGGCCCACGTCCTGGAGGCGCTCGCCCGGCGCGGCGGCACGGCCGCCATGGGCGAGCTGTCCCGCGACACCGGAGCCCTGGCGGCGCGCCTGCGGCCGGTCCTCCACCACCTCGCCGAAAGCGGCCGGATCCACCGCACCGGCGACCGCGGCGCGGCGCGCTACCACCTGGCCACGCCGGAGAGACGGACCGAGGGGACCTGATGTTCCGCTTCCTCGAGCTGTCCCTCCATGGCTGGGATCTCTGGCCGCCGGTCCGCCTCCCGCTCGACCGCGAGGTCGTCCTGCTCACCGGCCCCAACGGCTCGGGCAAGACCACCCTGCTCGACGCCGTGCGGCAGATCCTCAACGCGCCGCGGCTCTCCTCGCGCCGCCGGCTCCAGGGATACCTGCGCCGCCCCGACGCCCCGGCCCTGATCCGGGCGGTGGTCTCGAATGATCCGCCGGCCGGAGGCGGCCCGGCCCCTTTCCGCCGCGAGCGCATCACCACTCCCGAGGCCACCCTGGCCTGCGCCCTGCTGCCCGGCGCCGGGGGCGCTCCGGAGAAGCGTTTCGCCGTCCTCCCCGGCCGGCCGCCGCTCGACGAGGTGCGCCGCCTGCTCCTCGAATCGCGCGACTGGTACGGCCCGGAGCGCTACCAGCGCGCCCTCGAAAACGCCGGGGTCACCCGCAGCCTGATGAGCGTCCTGGCGATCGAGCAGGGGCGCACCAACGCCCTGTTCGAGCTGCGCCCCCGCGAGCTGTTCCGGCGCGTCCTGGAGATGCTGGGCGACCACGCCGTCCTGGAGCG
>DATAHG010000314.1:0-5889 GCA_036263295.1 Thermoanaerobaculia bacterium
TGTAGGGGATCTCCTGGCCGTCGCGGGTAACCGAAAAGATCGTGCCTTTCCAGCGGCTCTCAAATGGAGTGTTCCAGATCAGGGCATAGGCCGGCGGACCGGACGGCCGGGTCAGGGTGAGCCGGATGCGCACCGGCCCTCCGGCCGCGAGCGGCGGCTCGGCTTCCAGGCGGCATTCGAGCGCGGCCGGTGTCGGAGCCGGGGCCGAGGCGCTGGGCGGAGCGCCGGGATCGACGTTCTTCATGCAGGCTGTAATCAGGAGAAAGGAAAGGACCGGCAAGAGTCGGATCATGAGGCCTCGGGAAAGCACGGGCGCGACCGTCATGGCCGCGCCCGCACCAGGATACCGCGGTCCCGAGGGGTTTAGCGGGTCTCGGCGAAGTACTCGTGGCTGTCGGCGTTGTTGATGGCGCGGGTCGAGTTGGAGATCGCCAGGTTCTTGCAGGCCGTCGTGCCGTAGGCGTAGTCCTGCGTGCCCGCGACGACCGAGAAGTGGCTGGTCTCATGGACCAGCGTGCCGGCTTTCGAATCGGTGCCCAGGCTGGGGGCGTTCCAGAAGGCGCCGCAGAGATGGATCTCATACGGGCGGTTGGCATAAACGTAGGCGTAGGAGCTGTCGGTGCAGTCACAATAGAAGGTGACCTTCTTGGTGTTGAAGGTGCTGTAGATATTGTTGTAGTGGGTCTGCACGGTCGAATAATGGGAAGAGGTATAGGCGCCGAACCAGGTCTTGAAGGCGGCATCGGTCGAGCGCGCGGTGGTGGAGAGGCCGCTCAGATAATTGCGCGCCTTGAGGGCGATCGACTCGGCATTCGCAAGAGCGGTGACGAGCGAGCTCTGGCGGGTGGTGGAGCAGCTCACATAGCCGGGAGTGAGGTAAGGAGCCGTCGCGGACACGACCGCGTCGTCGATCGCGAATTCCGGCACGTCGATCCGCTCGGCGCCCAGGATCACGGCGTTCGACTCCAGGTTGCGGACCGCGTCGCCCTGAATCGCGTTCTCGGGACCGCGCAGCGCGTCCTGCACCCGGGTCTGGTAGCGGATCGTGTACTCGCCCGTGAAATTCATGTCATAGGCGCTCGACAGATCGACGCGCGCCGAGACCGCGCCGCCGGCCGGGATGCGGACATAGTCCGCCGCCGTCGGGGCGCCGCGCTTGTAGAGGCGGCCGGTGTAGGCCACCGGAACGCCGTTCTTGCGGACGTCGAAAATGTTGCCTTCGATGCCGCGGACCGGGGTCTGCCAGCTCGCGATGTAGACGTCTTCGTTCGAGGGGTTGAAGAGGGTGAACAGGACCACCGCGTCGTCGGAGGCTTCGAGGAAGCTCTTCTCGGTGCTGATGGTGGCCGTCAGGTCGCGCACGCCGGCCGAGGCCAGCGACGCCGTCGCAAGGAATCCGAGCAATCCCAAAACCGCATACTTCTTAACAGCCTTCAACAAAGACATGGCTACTCCTCCATCAGATTCGGCCGCCGCGTCATGCGAGACCGGAGAAGGTAAAGCGAAAGTTGTGAAGGGCGACGAAGCCTTTCGATCAGCTTCGACTAAGAGAGGTGGTGCGGCTGGAGGGAAAAGGCGAGCCGGGGTCTCGCCCCCCACCGTGGCGGAGGGCGAGAGAGGTTTCGAATCAGGGATGGTCAGGGCAGCAAGCGGCCTGTCCGGCCTGGATGCAGCAGTGGAAGCCCTGGATGCAGAGCAGGTTGCAGACCGGCCGGTCGGCCTGCGCGCGGGGTACGGGCGCCAGCACCGCGGCGAGCACAAGGACGAGGCCCGAGAGACGGAGAGCAGTCTTGCGCATGATGGAATGACCTCCAGAAAGAAGCCTTCGGAATTGACAGGCTTCTTCTCTGGATTTCGTACGCAATCCGTGTGCCTTCTTTCGCCTAACCTTGCGCGGATCCATCAAGAATGCGCGCGCCCAGCTCGAGCTGCAAGAGCCGCATGAAATCCTGCGCGTTGGTCACCACGCCGAAAGCCTGGTGGGTGCCGCGGTCCTTGAGCTTGCTCACCACGAACTCGGTCTGGTCCACGCAGATCGTGGTGATCTCGGAGATCTCGCCGCTCGGCCGCACGCAGAAGGTCGGCAGCATGTTGCCCACGGCGATGGCGTGGAGCGCCGTCGCCACCATCACCACCATCGTGGCCTGGCACGTCATGTCCCGCATGGCCGCCTGGCCCTCCAGGGCTGACGCGATAGTCTCCGGCAGGGGGCCGTCGTCGCGGATCGAGCCGGCCAGCACGTAGGGCGTGCCGGTCACCGTCAGGGCGTGCATGATGCCCCCCTTGAGACGCCCCTGGTCCACCAGGGCCTTGACCGAGCCCGCCTTCTTGACCTCGTTGATCGCCCGCATGTGGGTGGCGTGGCCGCCGGCCGTGCCAGAACCGTCGGCCAACATGCCAAGCGTGGTGCCAAAGAGGGCCGCCTCGACGTCGTGGACGCCCACCGCGTTGCCCGTGATCACCCCATGGCAGAAGCCGTGATGGATCATCCACTCCATGGCGATCCGGCCGCGGGCGTGCACCAGCGCCGGTCCGATGACCCAGAGGATGTAGCCGTTCTCGCCGCGGTTGAGCATGAACTCGCGGAAAATGGCGTCGTAGTTGACCGGCTTCTCCCGGCTCACCTCCGAAGACATGAAGGTGAAGGCCTCGGGGAGCTGGGTGTCATCCACTTCGTCCCGGAAGCCGCGGTCCCAGACCAGGACCCCCTCGGAGCCGTCCTCGGCCGTCGCCACGGCCACGAGGTCGCCCTGCTGGACGAGCCGGAACTCCTTGATCAGCAGCCGCTCGGAGCCGGGGTCCCAGACCAGGTGGGAGTCCATGCGCGGCCGTTCGGGCATGCGCCAGCGCCCATTGACCTTCACATAGGTGGGGTGGTTCGTGGTGGACATGAAGCCGTCCGGCAGGACGGTGTCCGCCGGGGCCGGCTCAAAGCGGCAGTCGGGCGCCGTCTGCAGGTTCGGACTGTCGAAGTTCGGTTCGCGATACATGGGTTTTTCCGGGGGGAACGGCCCGGGGAGGAGCCCGAGGGCCGCCGGGATGCTAGCCGACCGGGCCCTCGGGGGGCAAGGGAGGGCGCGCCGCCGGGCTCCGGGCGCACTCTTCCTCCATGGAGCGACTGGTTAGACGAAAACCTCTTCTCATTTATGGAAAGAGCGCTAGGATTACGGACCGCCCGCAAATCGAGGGACCTCGGGCCCTCCGCCTTCGTTTTCCCGGAGAAAGGAATGCAGTCATGATCTCGTCCCGTTCGATCTCGTCCCCCGCCGCCAGCCGGCTCGGGATCCTTTTGTTTCTCCTGCTCGCGTTCGCCGCGCCCGCGGTCCGCGCCCAGACGCCGGGCAACGGCGCCCTGCGCGGCCGGATCCGCGACGACGCCGGCAATCCGGTGGCGGGCGCCGAGGTGACGGTGGTCAACGAGGCCACCGGTTTCACCCGCACGGCGCAGACCGACGCCGGCGGCACCTATGCGATCCCCCAGCTCCCGCTGACCGGGAGCTATCGCATCACCATCCGCCGCGAGGGCTTCGCTCCCCAGGAGCGGGCCGACCTCGTGCTGCGGGCCGGGGAGACCGCCTCGATCGACGCCGCCCTCGCCGTGGAGCGGGTCGAGGCCGAGGTCACCGTCTTCGGCACGGCCGAAGGCGTGCAGTCCGACTCGCCCCAGCTCGGCACCCATTTCGACACCCAGAAGATCGAGGAGACGCCCGTCCTCGGCCGCAAGCTGACCTCGCTGCCGCTGCTCAACTCGGCGGTGCGGCCGGCCCGCGGCACCGGCGACCTGTTCCTCAACAACACCCTGTTCGTGGTGGACGGCGGCGGCCGGCGCCAGACCACCTTCACGCTCGACGGCGGGACCGCGGACGACGCCTGGGGGCGCCAGACCATCTTCACCAACGTCCCGCTCGGCGCGATCCAGGAGCTGACCGTCCTTACCAACAGCTTCTCGGCCGAATATGGACGCTCGACCGGCGGCGCCATCAACCTCGTCACCCGCTCCGGAACCAACGACTACCACGGCGACCTGGTGGCGGTCTCGCGCCCCGGCGGCATCCAGTCCAACACCCCGGTCACCGATCAGGAGGCCCACGACGAGCTCCTGCAGGGGAGCGCCTTCGTCTCCGGCCCGCTCCTCCATGACCGCGTCTACTGGGCCCTGGGGGCCGAGCACAGCGATCAGGACCGCGACTCGGTCATCACCTCGGCCCTGGCGCCCGGCACCTTCACCGGCGAGGCCCGCCAGACCCTCCTGTTCGGACGGCTCGACGCCGACCTCAGCGACCAGCATCACCTGGTCGGCCGCTACGACCTCGACCGGCTGTCCGACTCGAACCCGGCCGACGCGGTCGGCGGCATCGCCCTGCCGAGCGCGGCGCGCACCTTCCGCCGCGAGACCCAGGCGATCCAGGTCAGCGAAGCCGCGGTGCTCTCCGGCTCGGCGTTCAACGACGCCCGCCTGGTCTGGCAAGAGGGGGATCCGATCACCGAGTTCGAGCCGGCCAACCTCTCCGTGCAGTTCGTGCGGCCGGGCGTCTCGACCGAAGGAGACTCGCGGTCGGCCTTCCTCACCAACCGCCAGTGGCAGCTCGCCGACACCGCCTCGTTCTCCCGCGGCAACCACTTTCTCAAAGTCGGCGGCGACGTGATCCGTTCGAAATCCGGCGGCAACGGCCAGGAGTTCGGCTCGCCGTTCGTGCTCGGACAGTTCACGTTCAAGCCCGGCCTCTCGCCGTCCACCCCGACCTCGCAGCTCACCTTGAACGACGTCCAGCGCTTCACCCAGGGTTTCGGAAACGTGAGCTATTCGGTGGACGAGACCAACTGGTCGCTCTTCGCCCAGGACGACTACCGCATCCGGCCCGACCTGGTGCTCAACCTCGGTCTGCGCTACGACCGCCAGAGCCTCACCGACGACACCGACAACGTCTCGCCGCGCCTCGGCTTCGCCTACAACCCGGGGGGCGACCCGCGCACCACGGTGCGCGGCGGCGTCGGCCGCTACTACTCGGAAATCCGCGCCAACATCGTGGCCGGCTGGGAGCTGAACGGACCGGAAGGGTTCTTCAACTTCAGCGCCGCGCCGGGCCAGCTCGGTTTCCCGACCTCGTTCTCGCCGCTGCCGGGCTTCCCGGCCGGCGCCGTGCTGCCGCCGCGGGACATCACGATCCAGCCCGGCCGCCGCGGCTACTACAGCCAGTTTTTCGACATCTCCCGGCTCGCCGGCTACCAGGACGAGCTGCTCAACCCCCACACCGATCAGGCCACCCTCGGAGTCGAGCGCGAGATCGGCGACCGCTGGTTCGCGAGCCTCGACTATGTCTACGCCCGCACCAAGGACATCGATCGCAATATCGACCTGAACGCGCCGACCGCCTTCGACCGCACCGCGCCCGGCCAGACCCGGCCGGCGGCGACCGCCGACCTCACCCGGCCGATCGCGCCCGTGGCGGGCGGCTACCGGCGCATCCTCGCCACGATCAACCAGGGCGAGGCGAAATACAACGGCGCGCAATTCAACGTGCGCAAGACCTTTGATCGCCGCGGCGGGCTGCTCCTGAGCTACACCTATTCGCACACCCGCAACAACGTCGAGCCGGACGCGCCCGGCGGCGATCCCAACGACCCCCGACAGCTCGGCGAAGAGTGGGCCGACAGCCTGCTCGACCAGCGCCACCGCGGCGTGCTGAGCGGCTGGACCAGCCTGCCGTTCGGCTTCCGCGCCGGCGGCGTGCTGACCGCCGCCTCCGGCCGTCCCTTCAACATCACCACCGGCGCCGACAACAACGGCGACGGCTCGAACGCCGACCGCCCGGTGATCAACGGCCGCGTGATCGGCCGCAACGCCGGCCGCGGCGATTCGGTCTACGACGTGTCGCTTTTCCTGGAGCG
>DATAHG010000315.1:0-3501 GCA_036263295.1 Thermoanaerobaculia bacterium
GGTCTGGAAAATCGATTCATTGGTGTTGTAGACGTTGGCGTTGGTGAACGACAGGGCGATGCCGTAGAAGAACGGGAAGAAGACCAGGAGCAGCATGCCGAGCATCGCCGGCAGGACATAGAAATAGGCTTGATAATGCTCCCGGAAGGCCTCGCGGGTGCGGGCGGCGTAGCCGAAGCCGACGAACGAGAGGAGCAGGAGGGCGAGCAGGGCGAGCACGGTCACCGAGCGGGTGAGCCGGCGGGCGTCGGTGCCCACGACCTCGCCGAGCTTCCCCTCGTCGAGGGTGCCGGCGGCGGTCACCAGGCCGCGCGGCTGGCGCTGGAAGTCGGCGTCCCAAAGCCCTGTCTCCAGGGGGGCGCCGGCCGGGATCGCAAGGTCGGCGAGCAGGGTCTCGGCCCGCTTCGACTCCTCGGCGATCTTGGCGGCGATCGCCTCGCCGGTCGCCCGGCGCTCCTGGCCGAGCAACGCCAGGCCCCAGCGGCCGAAACCGATCAGGGAAGCGATCAGCAGCACGGTCGCGGCGAGCGCGAGAAGGCCGCGGCGCTCGCCGAGCGGGATCGAGATCAGGAAGAAGAGCGCCACCGGAAGAAGGATGGCGAGCAGGACCGGCCACCAGGAGGCGGTGGCCTGGACCTCGGGCCGCTCGGGATGGGTGGTCATCTGGGCCATGCCGGTCACCTCGCCGGCGACCAGCAGGGGGGCCGAGAGGGTGAGGGTGCCGTCCGGCTGCCGCTCGACCGCGATCTCGTCGGCGTTCCCGGCAGTGCCGGCCTCCCGCGCCTCGCGGTTCTCGGCCACGGCGGTGCGCAGGCGCTGGGCGAGGTCGTAGAGCGGCTTCTCCTCGCGCGCCAGGCGGCGGGGAGCCGCCTGCTCGCCGGTGTCGGCGGGGGCGGTCGAGGCCTCCAGGCGGATGCCGGCGATCGTCACCACGCGGACGGCCGCGATCTCGGGGTGGTCCTTCGCGAAGCGGGCCACGGCGCGGCGCACCGCGGCCCCCTCCTCCTCTTCGGCGGCCGGCGCGGCGGGGGCATCCAGGGCGGCCAACTCGTCGCCGAGGCCGCCGGTCTCTTCTTCGGTTTCTTCCTCCGGGGCCGCCGCCGTATCCGTTCCCAGGCTGCTCAGCTCGTCCCCCAGGCCGGATCCCGACTCCTCCGGGGCCGGGCTGGCGGCGGCCTCGGTCCGTTCGATCACGGCGGTGAGGGCGGAGAGCTCCACCACCGCCTTGCGCTCGGCCCGTTCGCGGGCCTCGCTCGACCGGGCGACCGACAACAGCAAGGCCCCGAGGCCGACCGCCACGAGGGCGGCGACCGCGAGGCCGATCAGGAAACGGCGGCGGTGCGAAGCGGGGCGGGGAGCGTCGTCGTGGTCAGCCATGGGGGCTCATTTCTTCAGCTTCGAAATCCGCTCGACGACCTCCTGCTGGGCGGTATCCAGAGCCTGCTTCGGCGTGGCCGTCTTTTTGACCACCGTGTTCATCGCCGTGGTGGCCGGCGACCAGACCATGGTCATCTCCGGCAGGTTGGGCATCGGCACCGCGGTGTCGACCTGCTGGCGGAAAGCCTTGAGGATCGGGTCGGCCGCCACCTTGGGATCGGCGTAGACCCCCTTGTTGGCCGGCGTCTGGCGCCCTTCGAGGGCCAGGGTCCGGGCGGCCGGCACGTCGGTCAGGTACTGGAGGAACTCGTAGGCGGCGTCCTTGTTCTTCGACGGCGCCGCGATGTAGACCCCCTCGACGGTGATCCACGGCCGCATCGGCTTGCCCCCCGCCTCGTCGATCTTGGGCAGCGGCGCGAGGCCGAAATCCACGCCGTCCTTGATCTCGCCCACGAACCAGGGGCCGGAGAACACGATGCCCGCCTTGCCCTCGTTGAACAGCGAGGTGATCAGGGCGGTCGAGGGCTCCTCGGGCATGAAGCCCTGCTTCATCCACTTGAGCAGCAGGTCGAGAGACTGGGTGTTCTGCGGCGTGTTCATGGTCGGCTTGCGGCCGGCGAAGACGCCGCCGCCGAAGCCGTTCATCAGAGCGGCGTGGTAATAGAAATCGGAATACCAGTAGACCAGGCCGAAGCGGCCCGAGGCGGCATTGGTCAGTTTTTTGGCGGTCGCCATCAGCTCGCCCGTGGTCTTCGGCGGAGTCGTCACCAGCTTTTTGTTGTAGATCATCGTGATGACCTTGAAATTCAGCGGCAGGCCGTAGATCGTGCCCTGATAGGTCATCGCGTCGAGCGTGGTCTTGAGATAGCGCCCCTTGATCTTGTCGTCGAGGAAGAAGTCGAGCGGCTCGACCGTGTTGCCGGCGGCGATCCAGCCGCCCAGGCGGTCCTGCGCGAAGATGAAGACGTCCGGGCCCTTGCCGCGCGGCACCGCGGCGGTGATCTTGTCGGCGAAGGCGTCGTAGGGGACGGCCAGGGTGGTGACCTTCACCCCCTTGTTCGACTGATTGAATTGCGCGACGACCTTTTCGAAAGCGGTCTTCTCGTCGCCGCGGTAGCCGTGCCAGACCACGATCTCCTTCTGGGCCGCGGCGAGGGCCGGGAAGAACAGAAGGGCGAGCAGAGCTAGGGAGAGGAATTTGGGTCTCAGGCTCATGCGAGTGTCTCCTTGAAAATCCCGCTGCGAGGCTAGGCGGTCAGCCGCTGCTCGGTCGCGGCATCGAAAAGGTGAATGGTTTCGAGCTCGACCACCAGGTCGATGTCGGAGCCGATCTCGGGGCTGCGGTGCGGATCGACCTTGGCGATCAGCAGGTCGTCGCCGACCCGGCCGTGGACGATCACCTCGTGGCCGAGGGGCTCGACGAACTCGGCCCGGGCGTGCAGGGGGGCGGTGGTGTTCCCCTCGCGGCCCCTCTCGCGGATGTTCTCCGGCCGGATCCCGAGGACCACCTTGAGGCCCTCGCGCCCCTTCGCCGCCGCCTGGTAGGCCGGCGGCACCGGCAGGCGCAGCCCGGAGGCCACCACGGTCGCCCCGCCGTCGGCCAGGGTGGCGGGCACCAGGTTCATCGGCGGCGTGCCGATGAAGCTCGCGACGAAGAGGTTGGCCGGCTGCTCGTAGACCTGCAGCGGGGTGCCGACCTGTTGCAGCTTGCCGCTGCGCATGACGGCGATGCGGTGCCCCATGGTCATCGCCTCGATCTGGTCGTGGGTGACGTAGACCGTGGTGGTCTTGAGGCTCTTCTGGAGCTTGGAGATCTCGGCCCGGGTCTGGACGCGCAGCTTGGCGTCGAGGTTTGACAGCGGCTCGTCGAACAGGAAGACGGCGGGCTTGCGGACTATGGCGCGGCCGACCGCGACGCGCTGGCGCTGGCCGCCCGAGAGCTGCTTGGGCTTGCGGTCCAGGAGCTCGGCGATGCCGAGGATGCCGGCCGCCTCGTTGACCCGGCGGTCCATCTCCTCGCGCGGCGTCTTGCGGATCTTGAGGCCGAACTCCAGGTTCTCGCGCACGGTCATGTGCGGGTAGAGCGCGTAGCTCTGGAACACCATGGCGATGTCGCGGTCCTTG
>DATAHG010000316.1:0-12500 GCA_036263295.1 Thermoanaerobaculia bacterium
CTCCTGGAAGGCGGCTTCGGCGGGGGGCTCTCCGGCGATGATCTCGTCCTCCTGCGAAAGCCCTTCGGCGCGGCGGGAGGGGACGTCGTTGGCCTGGAGGATGGGCAGGCCGGGGAACGCCTCGGAGAGGGCGGCGTAGGCTTCGGCGCGGACCGCCTCCAGCCCGGCCACGGTGATCTGGCTCACCAGGGCGTCGCCGAAGACGTCCACGGTCCAGCCCGGCACTCCGTCCCCCTCGGCGTTCAGGACCCGGTAGCCCGTGGTGATCTCCGGCGGCGGAGGAAGGACCGCCTTCCGCAGGGCCGCGGCCGAGGCCAGGCGGGTCCCGAACCAGGCGCGGTCGGCGGCCTTGGCGTCCGGCCCGAGCATCCGCACCCGGATCTGGGAGAGCGGGCTGTAGAAGCCGAGGCCCAGGGGCTCGCCGTTGCCCGCATAGACCTCGGCGACGGGAGAGTCGGCCGGGCCGCGGACTTTGTCGATCGCCCCGGAGAACACCCAGGGGTGCCCTTCGCGGACGGCCTTGTCCCGGCCCGGCTTCAGATGGACGGCGGCGGTCTTGACGGAGCTAACGGCCCGCTCCCCCGCTGCCCGCCACATTGAACGGCGCGCTCGCCTCCGCGTTGCCGGCCGGGGTCATGAAGGTCACCGCCAGCCGGTACTCGCCGGGTTGCTGCGGCGGCTTGAAGGTCGCGACCAGGCGGTCGGGGGCGGCGCCGGCCTCTTTCTGCACTCCCTTGAGGTCGGCCTTGCCGACCTCCCGGCCGTCCGCGCCCAGGATCTTCGCCGTGAGCTGCAGGTCGCCGGTCCCGAGGTTGTAGCCGACCAGGGCGATCTGGGTGTCCTGGCCCGGGGCGAGCACCGGCAGCGAGGACGGGATGTAGGGCTGCTGCTTGAGCAGGAAGGGGTAGTCCGCCTGCTGCTGGTCGCCGCGCGGGGTCTCGCGCACCATCAGCCATTTGCCCGGCGCTTCGGGGAAGAGCGGGGGCAGGAGGACGGGCGCCGCGGCCTGGCGGTCCGGCACCCGGACCGGGATGATCCGCAGGCTGGACTGGCCGGTGACGCCGTTGCGCACCAGGACGCGGACGGTGTAGTCCCCCGGCTCCAGCTCCAGGTGGCCGAAGAACTTGAGACCGCTCTGGCGCAGGGCCGCCTCGACCTTGTTTTTTTCCAGGCCGACCGTCTGGGTGAAGAAATCGCCGATCACGCCCGCCGAGTCGAAGGCGTAGGCGTAGATCTCCGCCGGCAGGATGTTGCCCTGGCTCCCGGCCAGGAGGGCCGCGCCGTTGACCTCGATCACCACCGGCACGTAGGCCTTGCTGGCCTTGGTGGTGAAGGGGGCGACCAGCACCGCCGACGGGACGGTGCCGAGGTCGTCGCCCATGAGCTGGTTGGCGGCGTCGAGGAGCTTCTCGGAAGCAGCGCGCTGGGTGTAGGGCCGCGGCGCGTAGTAGCCCGGCCGGAAGACCGCCCGCGCTCCCTTCGGGGCGCCCTTGAGCTCGACTCGCAGGCGGCGGAAGGTGCCGTCGAATTTGAGGTCGTCGGGCTGGAAGGTCAGCACGTAGGTGACGCCGGTGCGCTGGAGCATCTGGCCCATGGCGTCGCCGAGGTCGTTGAAGTTCTCGTAGAGCTCGCCGCCGGTTCCCTTGGCGATCTGGAACAGGCTGTCGCGGCCGGAGGCGCGCTGCGCCCCCTGGTCTCCCTGGCCGCGCAGGCCGCCGATGTCGACCGACTGGATCACGCAGTCGGCGCGGCGGAACTCGTCGATCATCTTTTCGACGTCGTTGACCGCCTCGGTGCTGCCGAAGCGCTTCTCGCTGTCGACCTTCCAGATCTCGCCGGAGGCGGCGGCGGCCTGGGACTGCTCCATCTCCTCCTGGCTCTCGGTACCGCGCAGGAGCGCGCTGTCGAAGCCTTCGGAGAGGTAGACCACGTACTTGCGGCCGCCGACGCTGTTCATCAGGCGGGCGAGGTCGGCCATCGAGCGCGACAGGGCGTTGACCTGGTTCTTCTGGGTCTGGCGCTCCAGCCGCTGCGACTCCTGCGCCACCGATTCGAGGAAGTCGGCCACGGCCTCCTGGGCCCCCTCCTTGGCTTCCGAGCCGCCGCCCTGGATCGGGGCGGTGCGCGCCGATCCCGTCTTGGGGGCCATGGCGGTGAGCTGCAGGGGGTCGCGGTTGCGGTCCACCAGCTCGGGCGCGCCGAGGGCGGCGATGGCCTGCTCCACCTGCTTGCGGTCGGAGGTGAAGCTGAGGAGGAGCTGAGGACCCTTGGAGGCGCGGTAGGTGGCGACCGCCACCAGGTCGGTGGGGTGGAGGTCCTGCAGGACCAGGTCGGTCGCGGCCTGGCGGGCCTTGAGGATCGACTTCGGCTCGGAGAACGACAGGTCGAACAGCATCAGGAAGTGGCGCCGCGCCGCCGCCGGCACGGCCCCCTTCTTGAGGGTCTCCGGGCTCGACAGGTCGAGCACCTCGAAGCCGGTGACGGGCTGCTTCTTGCGGCCGTCGTAGACCTCGAAGTTATCGGCCGTGAGCCCGCGCACCGGCTGGCCATCGACGACGACCTGGACCGGCACCTCGACGGCGACGACCTGGGCGGTGTCGGAGAATTTCGGATCGGCGGCGCTGGCAGGGCCGGGACCGGCCAGGGTCCCGAGCAGCGCGGTGCCGACGGCCAGCGCGGCCAGTCCGGGCCGGGCCCGCCCGGCGCTCCGGAACCGGGGAAAGCGTTGTGACAGGTCTCTCATGTCTCCTCCGTTTCGCCATCCTTATGCGTTGCCGGCGCCGGGGTTTCGGTTCAATTCAATTCACGTCAATTCACGACAAAGGGGGTCGAGCTGACGTCGCTGGCGCCGGTCGCGGGGTTGGACACCGCCACCTGGAGCACGTAGGAGCCGGCCTCCAGGCCGTCGGGCTGGAAGGTCGCGATCAGCTTGTCGACTCCGGCGAGGCCGGTCGCGGTGCGCTCGACCAGAGCGAGCCGGCCGCCCGGCAGGTTGCGGCCGTCGGGCGAGAGCACCTGGCCGCGGATTTCGAGGTCCCCGCTGCCCAGATTGTAAGCCACCAGGCAGAGCCGGGACGGGGTGCGCCGGCTGAGGCTCGGCCGGGCGGCGGGCACGTAGGGCTCGCCGTTGACGGTGAAGGGGTAGACCACCGAGCCCTCCCGCCCGTCCTCGGGGCGCTCGCGCACCAGCAGCCACTTACCCGGGGTCTCGAAGAAGAGCGGCGGCAGGACCTCCGCCGCCGCATCCTTGTAGGAGGGCACCGTGAGCGACACCGACTCGACTCCGGTGCGGCCGGTCTCGGAGTTGCGCGCCAGCACCCGGATCCGGTAGGTCCCCGGCCCGAGGTCGAGGTGGCCGTAGTACTTGACGCCGGTCTTGAGCACGGCGTCCCGGCCGTTGCCCCCTTTGGACGCCAGATCCAATCCCACCTGGCGGGTGAAGAAGTCCCGCATCTCCCCCTTCTCGTCGGTGACGTAGGTATAGAGCTCGAGCCCCAGCTTGTCCTGGGTCGATTCGGCGAGGAGGCTCTGGCCGCCGACCTCGATGATCACCGGCACGTAGGCCAGGTTGGCGTTGGCCCGGAAGGGAGCGGCGAGGACGTTCAGCTCGATGTCGCGGCGCGGCGCCGCGCTCGCGATGCCGTCCGAGGCGAGGAGGTTCTTTTCCAGCGGATCCAGCTCCTTGAACGGGCGCGGCGCGTAGTAGCCGGTGCGGTGGGAGAGCCGCGCCCCCGGCGGCAGGCTGGCCTTGATCCGCAGGCGGTGGTAGGAGCCGTCGCGCTTGAGGTCGGTGCGGTCGAAGGTCAGCAGGTAGGTGACGCTGTTGCGCTGCACCACCCGGCCGAGCTGGCGGCCGAGGTCGTTGGCGTCCTTGAACAGCTCGCCGCCGGTCTCGTTGGCCATGTAGAAGAGGGACTCCTGGCCGCCGGCCCGGGCGGGGGCGTCGCCGGCCTCGGCGCCGGCCCGCAGGCCGCCGATGTCCACCGCCTGGATCACGCAGTCGGCGCGGCGGAACTCCTCCAGCATCTTGTTGACGTCGGTCATCAGGCCGGTGTTGCCGAACTGGTTGTCGGTGTCCACCAGGTCGGTCCGCCCGGACAGGATGTACTCGGCGTCTTCGGCTCCCTCGCGGCCATCGGTGCCACGGCCGACCAGCCAGCGGCTGTTGAACCCTTCGGAGAAGTAGACGATGTGCTTGCGCCCCTGCACCACGCCGAGGGCCCGGGCCATGTCTCCCATCGACCGGGTCATGGCCGAGATGCGGGCGATCTCGAAGGACTTCTGGCTGCGCTCCGCCGATTTGCTGATGGAGGTCAGGTATTCGAGCAGGACGGCGTCGGCGTCCGAGTTGCGCAGCGGCGTCATGCCCCCCTGCTCGGCGCCGCTCGCGGCGGACGCGACCTCGCTGGGCGGCGAGATCAGGAAGCGCAGGGGGTCGTTCTTCTCGGTGAAGACCCGTTGGGTGTCGAGGGTGTCGATGGCGCGCGCGAGTTGCGCCCGGTCCGGGGTGAAGGTCAGGACCAGCCGCGGCCCCTGCTCCAGGGAGATGGTGGCGACCGCCACCAGGTCGCTCGGATGGAGGGAGCGCAGGACGAACTCGCGCGCCGCCAGACGGGCCTTGAGCACCGCCGTGGGCCGCGCGAAGGAGAGGTCGAACAGCAGGAAGAAGTGGCGCCGCGCGCCGCTCTCGAGCGGGTCGCGGCCGGCGGCGACCGCCGCCGGGGCGGCGGGGGCTCCCGGCCCGGGCTGCAGCGCCTCGAGGTCCACCACCTCGAAGCTGCTGACTTTCTGGGGCTTGCCGTCGTCGAAGACCTCGAAGTCGGCGGCGGTGAGCCCGCGCACCGGCTGGCCGTCCCGGCCGATCACGTTGACCGGAACCTCGATCGACAGGAGGTCGGACCGCCCCTCGAACGAAGGGGGGCGGCTGCCGGTCTGGCCCTGGGGGCTCGCGGCCGGGGCCGCCGCCAACAGCAGGACGGGGAGCAGGAGCGAGAGACGGGGCCGGATCGCGGGCATGGCAGCCTCCTTGAAGCGGGGCGCGGCCCTAGAGTTTACCCTACCGCCCGGCCGGTGGTGGCTCATTTTGCCTCTGTCGTGAAGGGCGCCGCTGGGCGTGATGAATCACGCCCCTACGACTGCTGCGAACCGGTGGGCAGCAGTCGTAGGGGCGCAATTGATTGCGCCCCTACGGTGCGCTTGGCGAATCGGGCTACTACCGCCGCCACTGCCGCCCGCCTACTGCCCGATCATCGCGGCGAGCTTGCGGGCCTCGACGTTGGTGGCGTCGAGGGTCAGGGCGCGCGACAGGTGGTGCCTGGCCTTGGCCATCTCGCCGAGGGCCAGGTAGACCTGGGCGAGGCCGACGTGGACGTCGGGGTTCTCGGTGTCCTGGCGCAGGGCGCGGGCGAGGTAGTCGAGCGCCTTCTGGGGCTGTCCGCGGGCGAGGGCCAGGTCGCTCTGGTAGAGGAAGAAATAGGGGTTCGCGGTCTCCAGCTCCTCGACCTGCGCGAGGAGCCGGGCGGCCTCTTCCTGGCGCCCCTGGTCCTGGTAGACGCTCGCCAGGTTGATCAACAGGGTCGAGCTCTGCGGCTCGATCGCCAGCCCTTTCTGCAGGGCTTCCAGGGCGCGCTCGGGCTGGCCCGACCGGGCGTAGTAGACGCCGAGGTTGCTCCACGCCTTCACGAATCCCGGATCGATCTGGGTGGCGATCGGCAGGTACTTGCCGGCCTTCTCGTAGTCCCCCTCGAGCAGCGCCTCGCCCCCCAGGTTGTTGTAGTAGTGGGCCGAGGCGGTCAGGTCGTCGATCGGCTTGAAGTCTTTGTATCCCTTGGCGCGGTAGGGCAGGAAGTCGTAGGTCTTGAGGTCGCCGCCGACGTACATGCCGGCCACGATGTGCCCCTGACTGATCACCATGCCGGCCCGCCGGTTCCATTTCTGGTAGTCCGTCACCTCGACGTAGAACGGATTGAGCCCGCGCTCGCGGGCGACGCCGACGAACAGGTTCACGAAGGAGAGGCAGTTGCCCTCCCGGGCCAGATAGGTCTCGGAGGCGCTGCGGGTCGGGAAGAGGGCGTAGCGCAGGTCCAGGCGCTGGAAGATGTATTCGAGGATGGCGTCGATCTGGCGGCGCTCGTTGGGCACCGGCCGGACCTGCTGGTCGACCGCCGCCTTGACCTCGGGGGTGAGGGCGAACGGCACCTCGACGCCGGAGCCGGCCGGGCCGATGCGGCTGGCGTACTCGGAACGCAGATGGCCGACCGAGTCGAAGCGCTGGTATTCCGAGCAGGCCGAGCCGGCGGCCAGCAGGGCGAGCAGACCGGCGGCGGCGAGGGCCGCGCCGCGGCGGCGGGGGGGACGCGTGGACGGGCTCACGCCCTATATATACACCCGCCTCGGACCGGGGATTCCCGCCCGCGCCATCCAATTCCTTGGAGATCGCGTCCAGAACTCTGGATTCAGACCGGAAAGCGGGCTCTCCGCAGCTCGCCGGCAAATGCTGTCCCGTCAACCCAAGTCATTGACACCAGACTATTTGAAGGATCGGGATCGAACTTGTGGAAAAGCCGCAGCGGCCGGCACTCCCCTTGCTTGACCCCCCTTGACAATGTCGTTTAGAGTTCGTCCTCAACGAGCCTTGTGAAATTCCTATCGCGGGAAGGAGGTGTTTGCAGGCAGCAGCTTTTTGCCGACGCTTTCTGCTGTACGTCTTCACGTGCGCAAAGTTTCGCGTCACGTCTCGCCAACTAACCACGGGAGGTTCACAGAATGAAGAGCATCCGTTTATGGGGACGGGCCCTGGCGGTTGCCGCGATCCTGCTTCTGATGGGCGGCACCGCCGCCTTTGCCCAGTTGCAGACCGGCAGCCTCTTCGGCACTGTCGTAGACGACCAAGGAGCTGGGCTTCCCGGCGTCACGGTCACGCTGACGGGGACCAGCGCCCCGCTCATCCAGGTCACCGATGCCCAGGGCCGGTTCCGTTTCCCCACCCTGGGACCGGGCAACTATGACCTGACCGCCGAGCTCGACGGCTATTCGCCGATCTCGTATCCGCGAATCTCGATCAACATCGGCCGCAACACCGAGATCGAGGTCACGATGAATCCTGCCGTCAAGGACGTGATCACGGTCACCACCGAGAGCCCGCTGCTCGACGAGCGGCGCATCTCGACCGGTGCGACGGTGAGCCAGACCGAGCTCGAGAAGATCCCGACCGCCCGCGACCCCTGGGCCATCCTGCAGACGACCCCGGGCGTTCTCACCGACCGTATCAATGTCGGTGGCAACGAGAGCGGCCAGCAGTCGCAGTACGTCGGCCCCGGCTCGGCCGGAACCCAGGCGATCTGGGCGGTCGACGGCGTCGTGATCACCGACATGGGCGCCCTCGGCTCCTCGCCGGCCTATTACGACTTCGACTCGCTGGAAGAGATGCAGGTGACGACCGGCGGCAGCGACACCACGATCGCGACCGGCGGCGTCGTCCTCAACATCGTCACCAAGCGCGGCACCAACGAGTGGCGCGGCAGCGCCCGCTACATCACCGCCGACAAGGACTGGCAGGCGGACACCAGCTTCGACAACAGCCAGCTCGCCCGCGGCGGCGTCTACAACGGCATCGTGCCGGGCAGCGGCACCAACCCGGCGACGCGCAACCAGCCCGCCTTCGTGGCCGGCAACCGCATCGTCTCGGTCGAGGACTACGGCGTCGAGCTCGGCGGCCCGCTCGTCAAGGACCGGCTCTGGGTGTGGGGCTCCTACGGCCTCAACCAGGTCGATCTGCGGACCGTCTCCGACCGCCAGGACTTCACCGAGCTCGAGACCGAGAACATCAAGATCAACGCCCAGCTCACCGCGAGCAACTCGGCGACGGCTTCGGCCCTCCAGAGCGACAAGGTCAAGCAGGGCCGCAACGCCGGTCCGACCCGGTCGCAGGAGACCACCTGGAACCAGTCGAAGTTCGGCGACGATCCGACCTCCTACAAGATCGAGGACACCCACATCTTCTCCTCGACCTTCTACCTGACCGGCCTGTACTCGGTCGTCAACGGCGGTTTCCAGCTCGCCCCGCAGGGCGGCCTGGAAGCGACCCCCTGGCGCGACAACAGCCGCGTCTGGCACAACTCCTACCTGCTCTATCAGACCCCGCGGCCGCAGGAGCAGTACAAGGCCGACGCGGCGAGCTTCTTCAACACCGGCAACCTCAGCCACGAGCTGAAGTACGGCGCCGGCTACCGCGAGGCCGAGGTCACGTCGCTGTCCCACTGGCCGGGCGTCGGCTTCATGCTCGCCACGGGTGTGGACAATCCGAACACCCAGTACGTCCTGCTCTCCCGCGACGCGCTGCCGGTGTCCACCTCCAAGTACACCAGCGCCTACGTCCAGGACACCATGTCGGTCGGCAACCTGACCCTGAACGCCGGTATCCGCTACGACAAGCAGGGCGGTGAGAACCTCGCCCGGACGGTCAACGCCAACCCGGTCTTCCCGGACCTCCTGCCGGCCTTCACCTACAACGGCGGCGACGCCGGGTTCGAGTGGGAGTCGATCGTCCCCCGCCTCGGCCTGACCTACGCCCTGGGCGCCGAGCGCAAGACGCTGCTGCGCGCCAGCTACTCGCGCTTCGCCGACCAGCTCGGCTCGGCGCAGACCTCGTGGGCCAACCCGCTCTACCCGGGCTCCTACGTCTACGGCTACCTCTACAACAACAACGGCCGCCAGCCGTTCCGCCGCGCGGACTTCGTGCCCAACGGCGGCTTCAGCGGCAACTATGACCCCCGCAACGGCGGCGTCGTGCAGTCCAACTTCGTGGACCCCAACCTCGACGCCCCGACCACCGACGAGCTGCTGTTCAGCGTCGAGCACGCCCTCCTGCCGGAGTTCGTGGTCGGCCTGAACCTCACCTGGCGGCGGTACACCGACATCCTCGAGGCCGAGCGCCTGGTGTTCGACGGCTCGGCGACCTCGGCCGCGAACCTCGACAGCCCGGGCCGCGTCCACCGGCGTTCCGACTATGTCGAGCGCACCGGCCCCGGCACCCTGCCCGACGGCACCCCCTACACCCTCCACTGGTGGGAGCTGCGCGAAGGCGTCACCAGCCGCAGCGGCTTCCTGCTGGAGAACGGCGACCGCGAGCAGAACTACAAGGGCGTTTCCGCCACCTTCAACAAGCGCCTCTCCAACCGCTGGATGGCGCGCGGCAACTTCTCCTGGCAGGACTGGACCTGGGACAGCCCCGACAGCGAGAACGAGGACCCGACCGTCACCCTGCCGAACCTGAACGGCGCCGCCATCCGTGACGGCGACCAGGTCGTCCAGGGCTCCGGCACGGGCTCCGGCTCCAAGGGCAACGTCTTCATCAACAGCAAGTGGTCCTACAGCCTCAACGCGATGTACCAGATCGCTCCCGACCGTCCGTGGGGCTTCAACATCGCCGGCAACTTCTGGGGCCGCCAGGGCTATCCGCTGATCTACTTCGAGCGCTTCGCCCGGACCACCCTGGCGGACGGCGCCGGTCTCGGCACTCCGGTTCTCATCGAGAACGAGATCGACGCCCAGCGCTACGACGACATCCACATGGTCGACCTGCGCCTGGAGAAGGAGTTCACCTTCAACCAGATCGGCCTGACCCTCGGTGCGGACGTCTTCAACGTCTTCAACGAGTCCTACACCCTGCAGCGCCAGGGCCTGCTGCATTCGTTCAACACGCTGAACCCCGCCCCCGGCGAGACTCCGCGCCGTCGTACGAACAGCACCTCCGGCGACTACGTGCAGGAGATCACCAGCCCGCGGATCTTCCGCCTCGGCGCCCGCATCAGCTTCCGCTGATCCGGACCCGCTAGCACCGGCTGGACCCGCCGCCCGGGGGAAACCCCGGGCGGTTTTTTTTGTTGTAGACTTTGCCGCCGCGACCGAAAGGAGAACCCACCATGTCCTACTTCCCTCGCAAGTCTGTTCTCGCCGCCTTTTGCGCGGTCTTCGCCCTGCTGCTGTCGAGCCTCCCCGCCGCCGCCCAGTCGTGGGCCGGCAAGGGACGCCTCCAGGGCGAGGTCCTGACGCAGGACGGCAAGCCCGTGCCCGGCGCCAAGGTCACCCTGCGCAAGGGGGACGGCCGGGTGGACGTGAACACGGACGGCCCGGCCTCGGTCACCACCAACGACCGCGGCAAGTGGTCGGTCCTCGGCCTCGCCCAGGGTGCCTGGGGGGTGCTGATCGAGAAGGACGGCTTCCAGACCTCCGAAGGGCAGATCAAGGTCGACGAATACTCCGTGGCCCAGCCCGTCCGGGTGCGGCTCAACCCCGCCCAGGCGCAGGCGCCCGCCGCCGCCCAGCCGACCGGGCCCACGCCGGGCCAGGAGGCGGTCTCCGCGATCGAGAAGGGCAACAGCCTCCTGCAGTCGGGGCAGTACGCCGCGGCCCGGGCCGAGTACGAAAAGGCCATCGCCAAGCTGGAGCCGGCCAACCACCCGCCGATCCTGCGCGGCATCGCCCGCACCTACTATGAGGAAAAGAAGACCGACCAGGCCGTCGAGACCCTCAAGAAGGCGCTGGAGATCAAGCCCGACGACGTCGAGAGCTTGCGCCTGATCAGCAACCTGCTGGTGGCCCAGGGCAAGGAGCCGGAGGCCCAGGCCTACATGGCCCGCCTCCCGCAAGGCGAGACGGTCGATCCGGACACCCTGCTGAATCTCGGCATCAAGGCCTACAACGAGGGCAAGCTGGAGGACGCCCTCAAGCAGTTCGACCGCGTGGTCAAGGAGAACCCGCAGCTCGCCAACGCCTATTACTACCGGGCGCTGGCCTACGTCGGCCTCAACAAGAGCGCCGAGGCCAAGGCGGACTTCCAGAAGGTCCTCGAGATCGATCCCAAGCACCCCAAGGCCGCCGAGGTCAAGGAGTTCATCTCCTCCCTCTAGCCCCCGTGGGGGCCGCCTCCATGCGGCATCGCAAGCTCGTGTTCTGCACGGCCCTGGCCCTCGCGGCCGGGGCCTTCGTGTTCCAGGGTTGCGGGGAGCGCTCCGCCGCCCCGGGCGCGCCGGTGATCGTGATCTCGATCGACACCCTGCGCGCCGACCGCCTGCCGGCCTACGGCTACCGCAAGGTGGAGACCCCCGCCCTCGACCGCTTCCGCGCCGACGCCATCCTCTGCGAGCGGGCCTACAGCCACTATCCGATGACGCTGCCGTCGCACGTCTCGATCCTCACCGGCCAGCTCCCGCCGGTCCACGGGGTGCGCGACAACGTCGGCTATCCCCTCAAGGCCGCCGAGCACCCCTACCTCCCTCGCCTGCTCAAGCAGGCCGGCTATGAGACCGGCGCGGCGGTGTCGAGCTACGTGCTGCGCGGCGAGACCGGCCTGGCCGAGGGCTTCGACTTCTACGACGACCATTTTCAGGCCGCCCCGGGGGCGACCGCCGACACCGTGCAGCGCCGCGGCGACGACACCGCCAGGGCCGCCCTCGACTGGATCCGCGGCCGGGCCGGCAAGCCGTTCTTCTTTTTCTTTCACATCTACGAGCCGCACTTCCCCTACGAGCCCCAGGAGCCGTTCGCGGCGCGCTACGCCGACCGCTACGACGGCGAGGTGGCGACCGCCGACCGCATCGTCGGCGACTTCCTCGAAGAGCTGCGCCGGCTGGGGATCTACGACAAGGCCCTGATCGTGGTCCTCTCCGATCACGGCGAGGGGCTGGGGGATCACGGCGAGTACCAGCACGCCATCTTCGTCTACCGCGAGACCATCCAGGTGCCCCTGCTGATCAAGCTGCCGGGCGCGCGCCAGGGGGGCTCGACCGTCCAGGCCACGACCCAGCTCGCCGACGTCTTCCCGACCGTCGCGGACGCCCTGGGCCTCGACCTGCCGAAGAACCAGAACCTGGCCGGGGCGTCCATCCTCGGCCTGCTGAAGGAGGGCGGCCAGACCGCCCCCGACCGCCAGGTCTATTCAGAGAGCTACTACGCCCGGATCCATTACGGTTGGAGCGAGCTGACCGCCCTGCGGCAGGGCCGCCACACCTACATCGACGCCCCCGAGCCCGAGCTGTACGACACCGCGGCCGATCCCGGCGAGACCCGCAACGTCCTGACCCAGGACCGCCGGACCTACGGCGCCATGCGCCAGGCCCTGCGCGGCCTGCAGCGCCCGCTCGCCCCGCCCTCCGAGATCGACGCCGAGACCCGGGAAAAGCTGTCGGCTCTCGGTTATGCGGCCGCCGGGCCGGGCGCGGGGCCGGGGGCTGGGGACGCCCCCCTGCCCGATCCTAAGAGCCAGCGCCCGCTGCTCCGCAAGATGGAGGACGCCTGGGCCCTCGCCGCCGCCGGGGACCACGCGGCGGCAGTGGAGGCCTTCCGCGCCGTGCTTGCCGAGAGCCCCCGGATGGTGGATATCTGGGAGCTGCTCGCCACGTCGCTGCGCCAGCTCGGCCGCCGGGACGAAGCCCTGGAGGCCTATGAGCAGGCCCTGAAGCTCTCGGGCGGGGCGCCGCAGATCGCGGTGCGGGCCGCCT
>DATAHG010000317.1:0-2346 GCA_036263295.1 Thermoanaerobaculia bacterium
ATGCTTCTTGTCCATCGGGTACTCCTTTGCAGCTCAAGCTGCGAGAATGGGGATTCCCCCATCTTCTAATGCGGTATTCCCCAATCATTTCTGTCATGTTCTGTCATGGAACATCTGGCGCAGGGTGCAGGCATTGCTGGCACAGGCATTGCTGTTACCGGTATCGGAGCGATTCACCGGATCCTCAGAAAGGGTCAAAGATCATGATTGGAATTCACAAGACTTCTTCCTCCCGGCTCGCGGGGGTACTGCTCGGCGCCGGGCTTCTGCTGGCGCTTGCCGGCTGCTCCAGCCTCGTACAAGAGGTGATGGAGCGCCCCGACGTCCGGGTGGTGGACGCCCAGCTCGTCGACGCCGACCTCACGGGGGCCAACCTCCTGGTCCAGTTCAAGGTGGACAACCCCAACGGCGTCGCCCTGGTGCTCGACCGGGTGGGCTACCGGCTGCGGGTCAACGACCTGCCCTTCCTCGACGGCCGGCGCACCGATCGCACCCACATCGCGGCGCGCGGCGAGAGCACCTTCGAGCTGCCGCTGACCATCCGCTACACCGACCTGCTGCGGGTGGTGAACAGCTTCGAGGGGGACCGGCGGGACCGCCCGAGCTACGACCTGCAGGCCGACTTCGACTTCGACGTGCCGGTCCTCGGGACCGTGACCATCCCGGTGCGCGAGCGGGGGGACATCCCGCTCCAGAAGCTCCTGGGCCGGTTTGGGCTCGGCGGGCTCTGATTTCCACGATTCTGCGCGGCGCGCGGTAGACTTCCCTCCAGCACTTCGCTGCCTGGAGGGAAGACCCCATGAAACAACTCGGCCGTCTCGGCCTCGCGCTCCTGATCCTGCCCTGGCTGACCGCTTGCGGCTCGGCCCCCAAACCCGCCACCCCGGCGGACAGCTCGCCGGAGACCCGCTACAGCTACCTGATCTCCGGCAACCCGGCGGGTTTCGCGACCTCCCGGCCGTCTGACGGCGGCTGGTGGTCGTACACGTTCGAGTTCAACGACCGCGGCCGCGGTCCCAAGCTCGCCTCGCGGGTGCGGCTCGACGAGCGCGGGATCCCGGTCTCGATCGAGACCCGCGGCGTGGGCTACCTCAAGAACCCGATCGAAGAGCGCTTCGAGCTCGCCGACCGCCGCGCCACCTGGAAGAACCCCTCGGAAGAGGGGGACCGCGAGGTGAGCGGCTCCGCCTTCTACCTCGCCCAGTACAGCTCGCCGGAATCGATCGCCGTGCTCGCCCGGGCCCTGCTCAACGCGCGCGGCAACCGGCTCGACCTCCTGCCGGAAGGGGAGGCGCGGCTCCAGGACCTCGGCACCACCCAGGTCAACGCGGGCGGCATCGGCCGCACCGTCCACCTCTACGGCATCTCCGGCCTGGGCTTCACCCCGGCCTACGTCTGGCTCGACTCCCAGGGGCGCTTCTTCGGCTCCGTCGCGGGTTGGTCGACCACGATCCTGGAGGGCTGGGAAGGGGCGGCGGCCGGTCTGCTCGCCTACCAGGACCGCATTGACGGCGAGCAGGCCGCGAAGCTCGCCCGCGAGCTGGGCCACCGGCCCGAGCGCGCCCTGGTGATCCGCGGCGCCCGACTGTTCGACCCGAAGACGGCCGCGACCATCCCCGACACCACCGTCGTGATCGAGGGCAACCGCATCCAGGCCGTCGGCCGCGACGGCGAGGTGGCGATCCCCCGCCGGGCCGAGGTCATCGACGCCCGCGGCAAGACGCTCCTGCCCGGCCTCTGGGACATGCACGTCCACATCGGACCGGACGAAGGCATCCTCGACCTCGCCGCCGGCATCACCTCGACCCGCGACATGGCGAACGACATCGACCAGCTCGCCGACCTGCAGCGGCGGGTCGGCGCGGGCGAGCTGATCGGCCCCCGCGTCTTCATGGCCGGTTTCATGGACGGCCCCGGCCCCTACGCCGGCCCGACCAAGATCCTGGTCGACACGGAACAAGAGGCTCTCGCCGCGGTGGACCGCTACTCCGACCTCGGCTACATCCAGATCAAGCTCTACAGCTCGCTCGACCCCAAGCTGGTGCCACCGGTCATCGCGCGGGCGCACTCCAAGGGGATGCGCGTGAGCGGCCACATCCCCTACGGCCTCTCGGCCGAGCAGGCGGTGCGCGCCGGCTTCGACGAGATCCAGCACATGAACTTCCTCTTCCTCAACTTCCGCGACGGGGTGGACACCCGCACGCCCCAGCGCTTCATCGACGTGGCCGAGAACGCCGCGAAGCTCGACCTCAAGTCCTCCGAGGTGCAGAGGTTCCTGGACCTCCTCAAGCAGCGCAAGACGGTGATCGATCCCACCCTCAACGTGTTCGAGGACATGTTCACCGG
>DATAHG010000318.1:0-4254 GCA_036263295.1 Thermoanaerobaculia bacterium
CTGCGGCACCCAGGGCCAGATCACGGCGTCCTCCGGCACCACCTCGAAGTCGTCGCGGGTGAGCTGGTTGCCGGTCGAGAGCACGAGCTGCCAGTCGGGGTGGGCGGCCATCCCCTCGGCCACGGCGCGCAGGAAGCTCGACACTTTGTCCTTGCCGCCGATGAAGCTCTGGCTTCCCAACGAGCAGTAGAGCAGCTTCTTCGCCGGGTTCAGGCGGTCCCAGGGGAACTCGCGCTCGTCTTTTTTCTGGTCGAGGCGATCGAGGTCCACCGAGGCCTCGACGAAGTAGACCTCGGGCTCGCGCGGCTGGCCGGGCTTCGGCAGCTCCAGCTCCTGCGGGCACTGGATCAGCTCCGGCATCTTCATGAAGTGGGCCGACATGTCGCTGAACCGGCGCGCCGCCGGGTCGGCCCGCCGCACCAGGGTGAAGAAGTCGTCCGCCCCCGAGCGCAGGCGGAGCAATGCGCCCTCGATGCCGGCGGCGTGCTGTGACTTCGTGGAGGTCCGCAGGTAGGGAGTGAGGAGGACGATCGGGATGCGGTAGCGGTAGTGCATGACCAGGGCGTTGGCCGGGAGGAAGGTGTTGAGCAGCAGGAGGTCGGGCTGCAGGGCGCGCATCACCCCCTCCAGGCTCTCGCCGCGCACCAGGGCGCCGAGGTACTTCTCGTAGATGACGACCTCGCCGTCGTCCCCCTCGTGCCCCTGCCACTCCTTGGGCATGGCGAGGACGGCGCCGCTCGTGCCGATCGCGGCCGGCTCGGCGGCCGCGGCCGAGGCCCACCAGAAGTCGCGCAGGGTCCGCATCGTTCCCTTGGGGAAGACGTGCTCCAGGATGGGGATGAAGTCGAAGCCCTGCCGGCGCACGAAGTCGCCGCCGTCCGCGAGCCCAAGGTAGTAGACCTGGTGGCCGCGGCCGGCGAGCTGCCGGGCCAGCTTGAAGGTGGGGATCAGGTGCCCTTCCTCGTGATCGAGCATGAACGCGATGGTCGCCATGGATCTCCTCTCGCCGTTGGTGGGTCCAGCTCTCAATATCAAACGTACAGCTAAAGAGAAAGCCGGGACAAGGCGGGAGGATCGGGAAGGGGTCAGATCAGAACGGCAGCTCGCCTCCCGCCAGCCCCGGCCAGGTGCCGGCGACCGTGCCGGAGAACACCTGGTTGAGCACCGGGACGTGCTTGGGGTGGATGGCGATCTTGCCCTGGAACCCGAGGTCGCGCGCCCGCTCGCTCTCGGTCCAGACCGTCTCCTCGTGATGGAGGTCGAAGCACGGGGAGTCGATGGCCTGGACCCCGGCGCGGCGGGCCGCCGCGACGATCCGGGAGCGCGCGTAGACCATGTTGTCCCAGGCCTGGGTGGTGCCCATGGCGGAGCTGAAGTCGGCGGCGCCGAAGATCAGCCCCCAGATGCGCGGGCTCACCCGGGCGATCTCGTCCACCGCGCAGATGCCGCCGGGCGACTCGATGATCGGCAGGATCCCGACCTGCTCGAAACGGCGACCGAGCAGGGCCTCCAGAGTGCCGATCTCGTCCGGCGACTCCACCTTGGGGAGCAGGACGGCGTCGGGCATGGTGCCGCTGTCGCGCAACGCCAGGAGGTCCCGCATCCCCTCCTGGGTGAGGACGCTGTTGATGCGCAGGGCGTGGAGATAGCCGTCGCCCTGCTGGCCGGCGAGGAACGGCAGGGCCAGGCGGCGGGCGTTCTCTTTCTGCCCGAGGGGCACCGAGTCTTCGAGGTCGATGAGCCCGAGGCTCGCGCCGCATTCGGCGGCGCGGTGGTATTGGTCGGTCTTCAAAGCGCAGGTGACGAGCACGCTGTGCAGGGTCTTTTTCATCTGTGTTGTCTCCGGCCGGTCGAGAGCGCGTCCGGGCCTGTTCCGGGCACTCTATATACGAGACGGGCCGGGCTAGAATAGACCATCGCGGCCGGCAGCCTGGACGGCCAGCGGGAGACGATGAGATGAGGACGAAGAGAACGGCTGGACATCGCATTCTGCTGGGGGGGATCGGCGGCGATTCCCACAGCGTGGGTCTGCATATCCTGCATCAGGCGCTCACCGCCAACGGCTACCGCGTCGAGTTCCTCGGCATCCAGAACCGCGTCGAGGACATCGTGCGCCGCTCGGCCGAGTTCGACGTGGTGATGATCTCCAACATGGACGGTCACGCCGCGCAGTACCTCGAAGGCTTCGTGCGGCCGGCGGCCCCGGCCGGGCGCCGCGGTCCTCTCTGGTATCTCGGCGGCAACCTGACGATCGGCGAGGCGGACGGCTGGCGCGAGCACTTCGAGCGCCTCGGGTTCGACCGCGTCCACGTCAAGTTCGTGGATCTCGCGACCCTGCTCGAGCACCTCGCCCAGGACCTGCGCGGCGTGCAGCCGGCGGACACGGTGTGGGGCCGGCCGGCCGGGCCGCTGCTGCCGGAGGAGAAGTTCCTCGCCCAGCGCGACGAGGTGCTGGCCGGCTGGGAGACCGGCGCGGCGGCGCGCTCGATCGACGACAACGCCGCGTTCCTGCGCGAGCAGCCCTCCTTCCCCGCCCTGCTGGCCGACGCCCAGGCGGGGCGCCGCCCGATGCTGATCCAGCCGCGCTCGGGTGTGCCCGGGCTCGCGGAGCAGATCGAGCTGTTCCGGCAGTTCCGCGACGCCGGCTGCCCGGGCCTGTCGTTCCAGGTCGATTCGATGACCCGCAACAACAACTACGCCGGGGCCGCCGAGGCGATCGCCACCAGCGCGCGGACCGGCCGGGCCACGCTCAACGGCTTTCCGGTGATCAACCACGGGGTGGACGGCGTGCGGCGGGTGGTCTCGGAGGTCGGCGTGGCGCTCCAGACCCGGCACAGCACGCGCGATCCGCGCCTGCTCGCCGAGATCTCCTACGCCGGCGGCGCCACCGCCTTCGAGGGCGGGGCGATCTGCTACAACATCCCGTATTACAAGGACTTCCCCGTGCGCGACTCGATCGCGCGCTGGCGCTATGTGGACCGTCTGACCGGCCTCTACCACGAGCGCCACGGCATCGTGCTCGACCGCGAGTTCTTCGGCACCCTGACCGCCGCTCTGATCGCGCCGGCCATCGCGCTCACCACGAACATCGTGGAGTCGGTGCTGGCGGCCGAGCAGGGGGTGAAGTGCGTGTCGCCGGCCTACGCCGAGCAGGGCAATCGGGCGCAGGACATCGCGGCGATCCGGGTGATGGGGAGCCTGACCCGCGAGATCCTCGCCGAGCAGGGCTACGGCGACGTGCAGGTCTACACCTGCTTCCACCAGTACATGGCGGCCTTCCCGCCGTCGCAGCGCCCGGCCGAGGAGCTGATCTTCGCCTCGGCGGTGACCGCGGCGCTCGCCGGAGCCGACCGCCTGATCAACAAGTCGCCGGTCGAGTCGCGCAAGATCCCGACCGCGGCCGACAACCTGCGCGGCATCGAGCTGGCGCAGCTCGGCATGGCCTCGGCCCACCACTACCGGCTGTCCGCCACGGCTGAGGCCGCGGTGGCCGAGGAGGAGCGCATTCTGCGCCGCGAGGTGCGGGCGATCTTCGACAGTCTGTTGGACGCCGGCCGGGGGGACCTGGCGGCGGGCGTGGCACGGGGCTTCGAGCTGGGGCTGATCGACATCCCCTTCGCGCCGAGCGTCCACAACCGCGGCGAGGTGCGGACGGCGCGCGACGTGAACGGCGCCGTGCGCTTCCTGAGCCCGGGCAACCTCCGCCTCGACCCCGAGGTGCGGGAATTCCACCAGACCCGCATGGACGAGCGGCGGCGCGCCGAAGGGCTCGCCTCTCGCGAGCAGGATTACCTTCTGGTCGAGTCCGATGTCCTGCGCATCGCCCGCGAGCAGCACGGCGCCTGGCCGCTCGACGCGGACGCCGCCGAGCCGGCGTTCCACGACCTCTACCCGGAGCGGGCGATCGCTTGAAGCTCGGGATCCTGGGCGGCATGGGGCCGTTCGCCTCGGCCGAGCTGCTCCATACGATCTATCGTCTGAACATGGGGGAGTCCGAGCAGGGCTCCCCCGCCGTCTTTCTGTACTCCGACCCGACGATCCCCGACCGCACCACGGCGATCCTCAACGGCGACACCCGCGAGGTGGCCGAGCGGATCGCCCACGGCCTGCGGGAGTTGGAGCGCCTGGGCGCCGACCGCATCGTGATGGCCTGCGTGACCGCGCACGACATGCTGCCCCAGGTGCCGGAAGACCTGCGCGGCAAGGTGACCTCGCTGTTCGACCTGATGGCCGACGAGCTGCTGGCCGATCCGG
>DATAHG010000319.1:0-4758 GCA_036263295.1 Thermoanaerobaculia bacterium
GTGCCGGCCGGAGCGACCTGGATCTGCGCGGCGCGGCTCGACTGCATCGAGGTCTCGGAATCCCAGCTCTGCCCCACTCCCTTCTGGATGAGGGCCCGGTAGGAGAACTGGGCGGTCTCCTGATCGGGGCGGCACTCTCCCCAGACGCCCCCGGCGCTCTGCGAAAGGGCGACGAAGGGGCCCAGGAAGCTCAGCCCCGGGGTATCGCGGCGGATCTGGATCCAGGGGGACCACCCCTCGGGGATTCCGGAAAAGCTCCAGATCACCCGGTCTCCCGGGCGGATGGTGAGGGACGGCCGGGTGATCGTGACCAGGTGGCTGACCGGATCGCACTGGACCTGAACGAGGTGGTCGATCGGGCCGGGAGTGGACGGATTTTCGTCGCTCCGGCCGGCGTGAGCTGTCTGCGGCATGGGCTCCTCCCTGTGGGTCTGCGTTAGAGTAGCGCAGGAGGTCTCCCTTTGCCGCCGTCTCTCGTCGCTCTCAGCGGCCCCTTGCAGGGGCGCCCCTTCGAAATCCGCCAGGACGGGCTCGCGGTCGGCCGCCTGCCCGCCAACGATCTCGCGATCCCCGATCCGCTGGTGTCGCGCCACCACTGCGCGATCCGCCACGCCGCGGACGCCGGCTGGTCGCTGCTCGACCTCGGCAGCCGCCACGGCACTTTTCTCAACGGCCGTCCCGTGCGGGAGGCGGCGTTACGCCACGGGGACCTCCTGGCGATCGGCGATTCCACCTTTCTCTGGCTGGAGCAGGCGGCGGCCCGCGAGGAGCCGGCCGCGGACGGCGACCTGGCGCTGGAAGCGGGAACCGAGATCCGCCTCCCGGTGCGTGCCGTGGACCTCGACAATCTCCGAGGGGAAGACGAGCCGCGGACGGCGCGGGCCCTTCAGGGTCTCCTGGCGATCGCGTCGCTCCAGCGCTCCGAAATCGAGAGCCCCGATCTGGAGAACCCACTGGGGGACCGGCTGCTCGCGGCCCTGCTCGACGCGGTCCCGGCCGGGCGCGCCCTCCTCCTCCAACTCGATGCCGGGGAGCTTCTGCCGACGGCCTGGCGGGACAGCTCCGGCGCCGGACGCATCTTTCCTTTTAGCCGCTCCCTGGTCGAAAAGGCTCTGCGGGACCGCGTGGCCCTGCTCCACAGCTCGGCGGTCCCCGCCGTCGCCTCGGCCAGCCTGGCGACCTCCGGGGTCCGTTCGGCGGCCTGCGTGCCGCTGCTCGCCGGGGAGGGCGCGCTCGGCGCCCTCTACGTGGACGTGCGGGAGCCCGGTCCGGGTCTGGGAGAGGGAGACCTCCAGGTGCTGGCGGCGGCCGGAGTGCTCGCCGCCGCGGCTCTTGCGGACGCTCAGCGGTATCAGCGGCTGGAGGCCGAGAACCGGCGGCTCCAGGAGTCGGTGCTCGGTCAGGGCATGGTGGGCGAGAGCCCGGCTCTGCGGCGGGTTGCCGAGGTGCTGGCGCGGGCGGCTCCGACCCACTCGACGGTGTTGATCCTGGGCGAGAGCGGCACGGGCAAGGAGCTGGCGGCCCGGGCACTCCATGCGGCCAGCCCGCGGGCGCGGGCGCCGTTCGTGGCGATCAACTGCGCGAGCCTGTCGGAGACCCTGCTCGAAAGCGAGCTGTTCGGCCACGAAAAGGGAGCTTTCACCGGGGCGCTCCAGCGCAAGATCGGCAAGATCGAGGTGGCCCAGGGGGGCACGCTGTTCCTCGACGAGATCGGCGAGATGCCGCTGCCGCTCCAGGCCCGCCTCCTGCGCGTTCTCCAGGAGCGGACCTTCGAGCGGGTCGGCGGCACCCGGCCGCTCCAGGCCGACGTCCGCCTGGTGGCGGCGACCAACCGCGACCTGCCGCGCGAGGTGACCGAGGGGCGCTTTCGGTCCGATCTCTTTTATCGCCTGAATGTGATCGCGGTCACGGTGCCGCCGCTACGGGAGAGGCGCGAGGACATCCCGCTCCTCGCCAGCCACTTCGCCGCCATCCATGGCCGGGCGGTGCGGGGGCGCGGGCTGGGGGTCTCTCCCGCGGCGCGGGCTCTCCTCGGCCGCTATGCCTGGCCGGGGAACATCCGCGAGCTTTCGAACGCGATCGAACGGGCGGTGGTGCTGGGCGACGGCGAGGCGATCCTTCCCGAGGACCTCCCCGAAGCGCTGCTGGAGGCGGCGCCGGCCGCGGGCTCGCCGGACGGGGCGGCGCCGCGGTTCCACGAAGCCCTCAACCGGTACAAGCGGCAGCTCATCCGGGAGGCGATGGCCGAGAGCGGCGGTACGGTCACCCGGGCCGCCGAGCGCCTCGGCCTGCACCCCAACCACCTCCACCGGCTGATCACCAGCCTGGACCTGCGAGGTGAGATCGAATAGAGAGAGGGGAAGGGAGGGAGCCGAGGCTCCCTCCCGGGCAGGTTCTTACCGGAAGCTGGCGACGGCCGCCGCGGTGGCGTTGAGCACCCGGGCGTTGTCGTTCTTGGTCGCGGTACCCATCGCAACACCGTTGTAGAGCTTGTTCGGGTTCGACCAGTAGTTGAGGCGCGGGCAACCGGTCCCCGAGCAGTCGTAGGCCATGATCGTGCGCCACGGGTTCCGCTTGTTGGCGGTGTACTGGAAGCCATGGCCCCAGGCGTACGGCGTGGTGGTGGGGTCGTTCTTGGGGTCGTGGCGGGCCGACTGCAGGTGCCCGATCTCATGCGCGAAGGAGTAGTAGCCGGTCGCGCAGTCCCAATACACGGCGACGAAGGCCGTGGCCGCGGTCGAGCCGATGCTGGAGGCGAGGCCGCAGGCGGACGCGTTGTTGATCAGCAGAACGTTGACGTCGGCCGTCGAGGAGTCGCGCGTGCCGTGGATCTCGTCCATGAAGCCGTCGTTGGTCGTGCGATAGCGGGCGAGGTCGGTGCTGAAGTTGCCGCTCTCGGTATAAGAGGTCTGGGCGCTCGACGCCAGCACGGAGTCGATGGCCACGCCGCTGTTGACGTAGCCCTGGTTCGTCTCCGCCACGGCGAGGTCGATCAGGCCGTTGATGTTGGCGACCAGCGCGGCCACCTGGGGCGTGTAGTTGACCTGCACGCGGATCGCGGTGTTGGCCTTGGCCCCGGCCTGGGTGCGCGGCGTCTTCATGCGGATCGTGCGCAGGCCGGCGTACTCGGCCGGATGATCCGGCGGCATGGCGGCGGAGTTGACCTTCACCAGGGCGTGGCCGCCGCTCTTGAGCGGACGGATCTGGTACCAGGCGCCGTTGTAACGCACGTTGCCGATGATCTGGTCCTGGTTGCTCACCAGCATGACCGTGTTGACCGGATCGAAGGTAAAGCCGTCGGCTGAAATGGGCTGATCGACGGAAGAGAAGTCCTCGATCACGCCCGCCCAGACCAGCGAGCCCGAGCGGGTGAAATAGCTGTCGACCGCGTGCGCACGCAGGTCCATTCCCGGCTCGACGGCGAGGGTCAGCGAGGCAGCCCTCTCACTGAGCGCGGCGGGATTCGCCTGCACGATCTGCAGAGAAGCCGTGGCGGGGTTGTTGGCGAGCGCGAGATAGGAAGCATCCGCGTTCAGCGCCTTTCCGGACACCGCCGCGAGGTCGGCCGGCGAGAACAGAGCATCGCTGGCCTGGGCCGCAAGCGCCAGGAAGGAAAGAGCTACCGCCATTCCAAGAGAACGATTCCGGAGTCGTCTCATCCCGTTTTTCCTCATCTTTCAAGAGAGGCAGAGGTTTCATGGGGCCTCTGGAAAGCGGGAACGACACCCGCTCGTTTTCAGGGTCCCTCTAGCTTGAGTGCGATCCGAAAGTGAAAGCGCTACGTTGAAGGCTTGATAACCACTTCTCACGGTGCCCGGCCGATCTCGCGAAAAAAATCTTGACCAGATGGCTACAGAAATCCTCCGGCCTGCACCTACTCTCTGCAGAAGCCATTGCAGGCCTTGGCGAGGGATCTGGAAGCTCGGCGACAGCCGGGCCTGTGCCAGGTGCGCCCAGTGTGCAAAGACAACTCCGGGGATGGGCTGAGGTGGCTTCCGATCGGGCTCGTTTCATGGTTTTTCCACCCGTGGAGCTGGATTGGCTCTCGGGTTCTTTCTGGGGAGCGAGTCTTCCCGAAGGAGGTATCCATGAGTGTAGCGAGGAGGATGTGGCGCGGCATGATGGTGATGGCCATCGCCGCCGGAGTCGTGGCGCCGGTCAGCGCGACGACGCTGGTCCGGGCGAGCCTGGAGGGACTGGTCAAGTCCAACCAGACGGTCATCGTCGGCGAGGTCCTGGACGTCAATTCCCACTGGAACGACGAAGGGAGCTTCATCCTGACCGACGTCAAGGTTTCGGTCGCTGACGTGCTCAAGGGCCAGGTGGACACGGACGAGCTCACCGTCACGGTGATGGGCGGCCGGGTCGGCGACCTGACGACCCTGATCATCGGCGGGCCCGAGCTGATCCCGGGCCGGGCTTATGTGATGTTCCTCAACAACGAATCGCTGCCGGGCACCCAGGCTCTGACGGTCCGGGACCTCTGCCAGGGCGTGTTCGACATCCGCAACACCACGGACGGCGCGCGCGCGGTGAGCCAGGCGAACGGCCATCCGCTGGTGCCGGACTCGCTCGGCTACATCGACGCCCCGGGCGGCGTCGAGGGTATGCCGTTCAACGCCATGGTCCGTTCGATCCGTGACATCGCGGCCACTCAGCAGATCGACAACCGGGAGGTGAAGTAATGTACCGCTCCAAGCTCGCCCGGATTGCCGGGTACGCCTTCGTGGCGGCGGGGATGCTCGCGGTGGCGACGCC
>DATAHG010000320.1:0-2342 GCA_036263295.1 Thermoanaerobaculia bacterium
TGCACGGCTTTCTCAAGGCGCATCGGAGGGGCCGGGTTTTCGTGGCACCCGCGGACGTTCTTCTCTCGCGTCACGACATCGTGGAGCCCGATCTCGTTTTCGTATCGAACGAGCGGCTGGACATCCTGACGGAGAAGAACATCCAGGGTGCGCCTGATCTGTTGGTGGAAGTGCTTTCCAGCAGCACCAAGCACATCGATCAGGGTATTAAATTGGAGCGTTACGACCGCTTCGGGGTCCAGGAGTACTGGATCGTGGATCCCGACCGCAATACGATCACGGTCTATCGCCTGGAAGGCGAGCGGTTTCAGAAGGCTGCCGTCCTGAGTGCCGAGGACGTGCTGCGGACGCCGCTGCTGCCCGGGTTGGAGATGCAACTGACGGAGATCTTCGGCTAGAAACCCGGTCTGGTATAGTCCGCCCAGCCCCTTCGAGGAGATGCCCGAGGCGCTGGGAGAGCTTTCGTGACCGACCGACCTGCCCGTGTCCCTCCCTTCTGTGTGGTCCTGATCGGTCCGGACGGCTCCGGCAAGACCTCGGTGTCGCGCCGCCTGATCGAGCGGGGCGATCTCCCCTTCGCTCGGCGCGATCTGATCCGGGAAAGCCTCCATGTGTTGCCGCGGCTCGACCGGCTGGTCACCTGGTGGGAAGGCCGCCAGCCGCTTCAACCCCAATCTACGTCGTCGGAGCCGGACGGACGCCACAGCGCCATGCTGCGACCCCTGCCGGCCTGGAAGTCGATGGCGATCGCGACCTACCACGCGGCGGACATGTTTTTGGGCCGGCCGCGGCTGCGGCGCCCCCGGCCCGAGTCCTGGCTCCTGGTGTTCGACCGCTCCTTCTACGACTATTCCTTCCTGCGCGGCCACGGCAATCTGCCGGGCTGGTACCTCCGGACGCTGGGGGCCCTCGTCCCCGAGCCCGACCTCCTGCTCTACCTCCAGCGCGACCCCGCCGAGATCTACCGCGACAAGCCCGAGCTGAGCCTCGACGAGATTCGCCGCCAGCAGCAGGCGGTGGAAAAGCTGGTGCAATCCCACAGGTTCGGCGAAACCCTGCGCGCCGACGGCGGGCTCGAAGCCACGGTCGACCGGGCCGCCGAAGCGATCCGGCAGGCCGCCAACACTGCGCTGCTCAGAAAATGAGCGGCTCTTTCTGCTGAGTCTGGACATTCCGCAGATCTTCAGGTAAAACTCAACTCGGTTCCCTTGAGAGGGTTGTCTCACCCGAGCCTGGCCGGATGGCCCGGGTATGGTTTCTTGTTCAAGACCCTTGGGGATCGAAGTCGAGGTATTCCGTTGAGCGCCGATTCAGTCCCCGTCTCTCCTCCTTTTTCACTCCTCCAGAGCGGAGCTGTTTCTGACGATCCGGCACCGGTTCTGCCGGATCCGGCGGCGCCGCTGGACCGGCCGGAGCTGCCGCCGGTGACGGCGCTGTTCGCTGGGCAGGCGGTGGCCAACCCCGGAGCGACGGCGGTCCGCCAGGGGGAGCGGGCGTTGACCTATGGCGAGCTGGCGGCGGCGGTCTCCCGGCTCGGCGGCGCGTTGGTGGCGCGAGGGATCGAGCCGGGGGAGCGGGTGATCCTCTATGGCCGCCGCAGCCCCGGCCTGGTCGCCGGGCTTCTCGGCGTGATGGCGGCGGGCGGCGCGGTCCTGGTCGTCGAGCCCGAGCTGCCGGACGAGCGCAAGGCCCGGATGATCGAGATCGCGGGGGCGCGCCGAATGTTCCGGGTGGAGCCGGGGGCCGTCCCGGCCTGGGCCGCGGACCTCGACGTCGTCGCGATCGACCCCGCAAGCGGCGAGCTGCTGCCCGCCGAAGAGGTCTCTCCGGTCGATCTCGCGGCGCCGCGCCCCGGCGCGGACCCCGCCTACGTCTTCTTCACCTCCGGCACCAGCGGATCGCCCAAAGGAGTGGTGGGATGTTTCGCCGGGTTGTCGCAGTTCCTCCTGTGGGAGCGGGAAGAGCTGGGGATCGGTCCCGGGGATCGAGGCTCGCAGCTCACCCGGCTTTCCTTTGATGCCATGCTGCGAGATACCTTTCTCCCGCTGGTGAGCGGGGCCTGCCTGTGCCTGCCACGGCCCGAGGACGAAACGCCGTCCCGGGTGGTGCGCTGGCTCGATCGCGAGGGGATCACGGTCCTCCACGCGGTGCCCTCGCTCGTCCGCCTGTGGCTGGACGGGGCGCGCGGCGGCGACGGGCCACCTTCGGAGCTGGCGGCCCTGCGCTGGACCCTCTTCACCGGCGAGCCGCTGCCGGGCTCGCTGGTCCGCGACTGGCGCCGCGCCTTCCCGCGGTCGGGCCGGCAGGTCAATTTCTACGGCCCCACCGAGACCACACTGATC
>DATAHG010000321.1:0-2453 GCA_036263295.1 Thermoanaerobaculia bacterium
CCTACCGTCGAACGCCCCTTCGGGCCAAGAGGAGATTCCCAATGAGAAGAGCTGGTTCCACGGCCGCCCTGTTGCTGGCCCTGTTGACCGTCCCCGCCGTGCTGGCCGCCCAGGATGCCAAGGCTCAGGCCCAGTCCGAGCAGTCGACCCCGCCGACCCCGACGCTCTCCGCGCCGGCCGCGGGCGGGATCCGGGCCGAGATCATCCGGTCGATTGAAGAGGCGCAGAAGAAGCTGATCAGTCTGGCCGAGGCGACCCCGGCCGAGAAGTACGGCTGGCGCCCGGCTGCGGGCGTGCGCTCGACCGGCGAGGTCTTCCTGCACGTGGCCGGCGGCAACTACTTCCTGCCGACCTTCTGGGGCACCAACCCGCCCGCCGGGATCGACCTGCGCAACATCGAGAAGAACGCGGGCGACAAGGCCCAGGTGATCGCCACCCTCAACAAGTCGTTCGACCATGCCCGTCAGGCGATCCTCGCCGCCCCGGAGGCCGAGCTGAACCGCAACATCAAGATGTTCGGCCGCGACTCCACCCTGCGCGAGGCCTTCCTGGTCGTGGCGACCCACGCCCACGAGCATCTCGGGCAGTCCATCGCCTATGCCCGGATGAACGGGATCACCCCGCCCTGGAGCCAGGGAGGGCAGTAGGGAAGAAGCGGGGCGGAAGGCGCCCTCTCCCGCGCGTCAGCGTGGGGGAGGGTCGGGGAGGGGCTACCCCAGCCGTTCGCGGAAGACCCGGTCCATGGCCCGGCGCAGGGCCTCGATCCGGCCGAGGGAGGAGGCTTCGGCGGCCTTCACCTCCAGGGGCCAGTCGAAATCGACGTTGTCGATCACCGTGGCGCGCCAGACCTTCTTCTTGGCATCCCAGGAACCTTCGGGATCGCCGGTCAGGTCCCAACCGGTCGGGAGATAGCTGCGGACTTCCGTTTCCGTATAGCGGATCGGCTCACTCGTCGTGTTCATGGCGGCGGTGATTGTGCACCAAACCACGCCGTTTGCAAACGGCCTACCCGGTTGCTACGATCCACGGGGCGGTCGGACGAGAGCCTGCCACCCCCCGCAACTCCCGAGTTGGACAGTCCCGAGAGGAAAAGTCATGCTGATCGAGCTGACGGAAGAGCAGAAGCTGCTGCGCGAACAGGTCCGGCGCTTCGCCGAGGAAGTGGCGAAGCCGCGGGCCAAGGAAATCGACGAGACCGGGGAGTTCCCGCGCTCGTTCTTCGACCAGGCCGGCGAGCTGGGTCTCGCCGGGGTGAGCGTCCCCGAGGAGTACGGCGGCGCCGGCATGGATGCCGTCTCGTACGCCATCGTCATCGAAGAGGTGAGCCGCGTCTGCGCCACCTCCGGCGTCATCCTCTCCGTCAACAACTCCCTGGTCTGCGACCCGCTGCTCAAGTGGGCGAATGAGGAGCAGAAGAAGGAGTTCCTGACCCCGCTCGCGGCCGGCCAGAAGCTCGGCTGCTTTGCCTTGACCGAGCCCGGCGCCGGCAGCGACGCCGCCGGCCTGCGCTCCACCGCCCGGCGCGACGGCGACGACTACGTGCTCAACGGCAACAAGGTGTTCATCACCAACGGCACCGACGCCGACGTCGCCCTGGTCTTCGCGAGCCTCGACCTCGAAAAGAAGCACAAGGGGATCACCGCCTTCATCGTGCCGACCGACACCCCCGGCTATAGCCACGGCAGCCACGAGTTCAAGCTCGGGGTAAACGCCTCCGGCACCACCGAGCTGGCCTTCGACAACATGCGGGTCCCCGCCCGTTACCGTCTGGGCGCGGAGGGGGAGGGCTTCAAGGTCGCCATGAGCACGCTCGACGGCGGCCGCATCGGCATCGCCGCGCAGGCCATCGGCATCGCCCAGGCCGCCTTCGAGGAGGCCCTCGCCTACTCCCAGCAGCGCGAGCAGTTCGGCCAGCACCTCTCCGACTTCCAGGCCATCCAGTTCTACCTCGCCGACATGGCGACCGAGATCGACGCCGCCCGTCTCCTCACCTGGAAGGCGGCCTGGGCCAAGGACACCCACAAGCGTTTCACCCTGGAAGCCGCGCAGGCCAAGCTGTTCGCCGCCGAGATGGCCCAGCGCGTCACCAACAAGGCGCTGCAGATCCACGGCGGCTACGGCTACACCAAGGAATACAACGTCGAGCGCTACTTCCGCGACGCCCGGATCACCGAGATCTACGAGGGCACCAGCGAGATCCAGAAGATGGTCATCGCGGACTGGGTGCTCAACAAGGCCTGAGCCCAGGCTGACTTCGGAGCCAAGATCATGGTCACCATCCTCGCCGAGCCGGCCGTCGAAACCGCCAACGGACCTGACTTCTCGTTCACCGAAGACCAGGAGCTGATGCGCGACCAGGTGCGCCGCTTCGCCGAGGAGCGCATCCGCCCCGGCACCGAGCAGCGCGACCGCGACCACGAGTTCCCGCTCGAGATCGTCAAGGAGATGGGGGA
>DATAHG010000322.1:0-3664 GCA_036263295.1 Thermoanaerobaculia bacterium
TTCGTCGGCCCCTACACCTCGATCGGCGAGCGCTGCACCCTGGAGCGCTGCGAGGTCGAGAACTCGATCATCCTGGCCGACTGCGAGATCCGCGACATTCCGCTGCGCATCGACGGCTCGCTGATCGGCCGCAACGTGAAGATCGTCAAGACCGACTTCAAGCCCAAGGCCTACCGCTTCATGCTGGGCGACAACTCCGAGGTGGGGATCACCTAGATGCGGACCCTGGTGCTCGGCGGGACCGGCCTCCTGGGGAAGGCCCTGGTGGCCGCGGCCCGCTCGCAAGGCTGGGCGGCGCTCGCCCTGTCGCACTCCCAGGCCGACCTCATCGACCGCGAGCGCCTGCTCTACTGGGCCGACGCCTTCCGCCCCGAGCTGATCGTCAACTGCGCCGCCTACACCCAGGTGGACGACTGCGAGACGCATCCGGAGACCGCCTTCGCGGTCAACGGCCAGGGGGTGGAGAACGTTGTGGCCGCGGCGGAGCGGGCCGGCGCCCGGCTGCTGCACGTCTCGACCGACTATGTCTTCGACGGCACCGCGGCCGAGCCCTACCGCGAGGACGCGCCGACCGCGCCGCTCTCGGTCTACGGCGCCAGCAAGCTCGAAGGGGAGCGCCAGGCCCTGCGGTACGAACGCGCCCTGGTGGTCCGCACGAGCTGGCTGTTCGGGCCGGGCGGCCCGAGCTTCGTGACCACGATGCTGCGCCTGATCGATCAGGGCCGGCTGCCGTTGCGCGTGGTCGAGGACCAGACCGGCTGCCCGACCTACGCGCCGTTCCTGGCGCAGGCGCTGATCGATCTCGCGCCGGCCGGTCTGACCGGAATCGTTCACTATCGCAACCGGGAGCCCGTCTCCTGGTACGCTTTCGCCCGAGAGATCGCTCACCTCTGGTCGGGGACGGACGACGTCGTGCCGGTCCCGACCACGGAATTCCCCCGGCCGGCCCGTCGTCCCGCCTACTCGGTGCTGGACGTGACCCGCTTCGAACAGGCCGCCGGCCGGCGGGTGGAGCCGTGGGGGTGGGGACTGGTCGAATACCTGGCCCGGCTGCGCCGGGAGAAAACGCAGAAAGGACACAGCCGATGAAGGCTTTGATCACTGGCATCACCGGCTTCGCCGGATCCCACCTGGCGGAGTACCTGCTCGCCGAGCAACCGGACGTCGAGGTCTTCGGCACCTACCGCTGGCGCAGCCGTATGGACAACGTCGAGCACCTGCGCTCCAAGGTCCAACTGCTGGAAGCCGACCTGCGCGACTACACCTCGATGCACAATGCGCTGGAGCGCTCGCGGCCGGACTTCATCTTCCACCTCGCGGCCCAGAGCTTCGTACCGTCGAGCTGGACGGCGCCGAACGAGACGCTCACCACCAACATCGCGGGGCAGACCAACCTCTTCGAGGCCATCCGCGCCTTGAAGATCGACCCGGTGGTGCAGATCGCCTGCTCCAGCGAGCAGTACGGCCTGGTGCTGCCCGACGAGGTGCCGATCCGGGAGACCAACCCCCTGCGGCCGCTCTCCCCCTATGCCGTCTCCAAGGTGGCGCAGGACCTCCTCGGCTACCAGTACTTCCAGAGCTACGGCCTCAAGGTGATCCGCACCCGCGGCTTCAACCACACCGGGCCGCGCCGCGGCCAGGTCTTCGTCACCTCGAACTTCTGCAGCCAGGTGGCGGCGATCGAGCTCGGACTCCAGGAGCCGGTCATCCGGGTCGGCAACATCGAGGCGATCCGCGACTTCACCGACGTGCGCGACATGGTCCGCGCCTACTGGCTGGGGGTCAACCACGGCAAGCCGGGCGAGGTCTACAACATCGCGACCGGCAACGGCATCCGCATCAGCGAGCTGCTCGACCGCATCATCAAGCTCGCCAAGGTGGACGTGCGGATCGAGGTCGATCCCGACCGCCTGCGGCCGTCCGACGTCGAGATCCTGATCGGCGACGCCTCGAAGTTCAAGGCCGACACCGGCTGGGAGCCGCGCATCCCGTTCGAGCAGACGCTCGACGACCTGCTGGCCTACTGGCGGACGACGTTGGCGGCCCGCAAGCGCGCCCTGGCGGAGGCCTGATGCCGGACGCCCGGCCGGCCCGCTCCTTGCAATCTTCTCCCTAGAGCCAGGAGCGGCAGGACCAGAAAGCCATGCACGTCCTCGTCACCGGAGTCGGCGGATTCATCGGGGCCCACCTCGCCCGGCACCTCCTCGCGCAGGGGGACCGGGTGACCGGCACGTATCTCGACACCCCGCCGGACCTGCCGGGGGTGGACCTCCACGAGGTGGACCTGCTGGACCGCGCGGGCCTGGAGGCGCTGGTGCGGCGGGCGGAGCCGGACGCGGTGGTCAGCCTCGCCGGCCTGTCCCACGTCGGCGACTCCTGGAAGCGGATGGCCGACTACTTCGAGGTGAACGTCCTGGGGACCGAAAACCTCCTGGCCGCCGCCAGCGCCGCCGGCAATCGTCCGGTGGTGATCGCGTCGAGCGCCGAGGTCTACGGCGCGGTGCCGGAAGAGCGCCAGCCGATCCGCGAGGAAGAGCGGGTGGCGCCGAACACCCCCTACGCCCTGACCAAGGCGGCATCGGAGCGGCTGGCCCTGTCCAAGGGCGCCGTGGTGGCCCGCTCCTTCAACATGGTCGGACCCGGCCAGGCCCGCACCTTCGCGCTGCCGGCGTTCGCTGAGCAGCTCGCGGCGATCGACCGCGGCGAGGCGGAGCCGGTGCTGCGGGTGGGGAACCTCGAGGCCCGGCGCGACTTCGTCCACGTGGAAGACGGCGCCGCGGCCTACCGGCTGCTGGCCGAGCGCGGCGAGCCGGGCGGCATCTACAACATCGCGAGCGGCCGCACGGCTTCGATGTCCGAGGCGCTGGAAGGGCTGATGCGGGTCGCCGGGCTGCAGGTGCGGGTCGAGGTGGACCCCGAGCGCCTGCGTCCGCTCGACCTCCCGGTTCTCTGCGGCGATCCCAGCCGTCTCCTGGCCCTCGGCTGGAAGCCCCGGTTCAACCTGGATGACGCCCTGGGCGACCTCTGGGCCGAGACTCGGGGCGCCTATCCAGCCCGCGCCAGCGCGGCCGGGTAGACGCCCCTTCAGACCTCTAGCAGCGCTGCGTGTCGCAGGGGTTGCAGTCGGAGATGTAGCAGATGACCCCGCCGCCGCTCGGGAAGCCGTCGCCGTCCGTGTCGGTGTAGACGTCGTCCTGTTGCTGCAGGTTGTACACGGCGCCACCGACCACCTTCTTGAGGTTCAGGATCGTTTCGCGGTTGAGACGGAGCTTCTTCTCGACTCTCTTCTTCATGACGGCCTCCTGTTCCAGTCCTGGGTTGGACGAGGGCCGCATTCTAACCTGTCCGGCCCGTCCGGCTTGACCCCCGGTCCGCCCCGGGATACGGTAGCCGCGCAGCTCAGTCCACCGCTCCAAACCACATGTTCCGGGTCGCTCGCCAGATCTTCCGTTTCCGCGGCCTCCTCGCGACCCTCACGTCGCGCGAGCTCAAGGCGCGCTATCGCGGTTCGGCGCTGGGGTTCCTCTGGTCTCTCGCCAACCCCCTGCTCCTCCTGGCGGTCTACACCTTCGTGTTCAGCGTAGTCTTCCAGTCGCGCGCCGCCGGGGCGGACCCCTACGCCCTGTTCGTGGTCGGCGGGCTCTTCCCCTGGATCTGGCTCTCC
>DATAHG010000323.1:0-4135 GCA_036263295.1 Thermoanaerobaculia bacterium
GTCGAGCAGTACTCGGCCGAATCCATCCGCATGAACGGCTTCATGAAAGTGTTGCGGTGCGGCGCCGGCTCGGTGAACGTGAGGAAGCGGTCCACCGCCCGGATCGCCGGGTTCTTGCTGTTGGCGAGGTCGTGCAGCGGCGGATATTCGATCGTGAAGCCGCCGTTGCCCATGCTGCTGTCCACGTGGACGATCGAATGGCACGAGGTGCAGCCCAGGCCGGTGTGGGCCTCGGGGGTGTCGATCTGCTCTTTGATCGGGCGCTCGAAACGGCCGTTGAAGAACACCGCGTGATCGTGGCAGCCGGCGCACCACTTGCTGGGCTGGGTGCCGACCACGTCCTGCATGTATTCGATCGATTTGCGGTAGAACTGATTGTTGAACGAGGCGAAGTGGTGGGCCGAGCTGTTCCACTGCTCGTAGATGTCCTTGTGGCACTCGCCGCAGGTCGCCGAATCCATGAAGAAATTGGACGGGATGGTGCCGCCCACGTTGGTCTTGGCGGACGACGGGAAGAACGGCGACTGCGGACCGCCCCCCTCCTCGTTCATCGAGGTGGGCACGATCAGCGGATTGCGGATGCGGTCGGCCGGATTGGGATTCGCCTTGCGGTAGAGGGAGGCCCCCACCGGCCAAAGGATCAGGAGGGCCGCCGCCGCGGTGAGCCCCTGACGGAAGCGGATCCATAGGTCGCCGCCCTCGCTTCGCCGCCGCCAGACCCAGACCAGCAGAGCGGCGACGCCGAGGCCGGCGGCCGCGATGTGGGCCTGGAGCGCCCAGCGGTTGCCGAACACGTTGCCGCGCGCCACCAGGTAGATCCCGGCGAGCAGAGAGACTCCAAACAGGGCGGCCGCGGCGGTCATCCACGGACTCTGTCTCCAACTGGGGCGCCAGTCGGGGCGGCGGGCCAGGAGCACGGCAAAGGCCACGGCCAGGGCGAGCCCCAGCCCCAGGTGGAGCAGGACGTTCGCCATGTAGAAAATCGTCGGCGAGGCGTACGCCGCCAGATAGGCGGTGTTCACCAGGAGGACGAGGAACAGCGCCGCGGTCAGCTTTCCGGTCCTGCTCATGGCCTCGGCCCTCCCAGGTTTGGCGGCGGCGCCGGCGCGCGCAGATCCCGCAGGATGCGCAGGGCCGGCCGGGTGTTGTAGTGCTCCCGATACAACCGGTGCTCGGGATCGTCGGGGAATCGCTCTCCGGAAGGATACGGGTAACGGCTCATGCCATGGAAGGGGAGCGGCTCGACGGTCTGGGAAAAGGCGGTGTTGGCGTCCGCGTCCTTGGCCCAACCGTCCACCCGCAACAGGAAGTCGCGCCGCCACCCCGGCGGCAGCGGCGGCAGGGCCGCGGCGTCGAAGGAGAGGCGGATCTCGTCCCCCGAGCCCATGACCACGAGGCGGTCGTCCACGCCGTCCAGCAGCGGGCGGACGTCGCCGTAGCGGGTGTACAGGCCGGGCGTGGGGTTCCACATCGAGACCGGCATCCAGCTCTGATAATCGAACGATTCGGGCTGCTTGCGCTCGGGATGGATCACCGGGCGCGAGAAGCCGCGGAAACGCAGGGCGGCGCTCGCCGTCGGCGCCGCGGTCACGCGCACCTCGGGGGCGTCCGGGTTTTCCGACAGGTAGATCTCGTCCCAATAGACGCAGAGGTTGGTGACGATCCGCACCTCGCGCGATTCAGAAAGGAATTTCCCGGTGAGATCGACGACGATCGTCTTCGGCTTGCCGGCGGGGATGCCCATGTCCTCGATCACCGTCCGCCAGTTGCCGGAAGCGTCCTTCACCTGCAGGCTCGGCATGATCAGCCCGCCGCCCGGCGCCTGCGCCGCCCCCAGGAAGGTGCTGCCGTCCGCCCAGTCCACCCAGCCGGCGAGGACGAGCAAAGCGCGGTTGTCCGGCGCGGCCTTCCCGAAGTCGAGGGTCAGGCTGTGGAGCTCGGCGACGCCGGCCGAGTCGCGCTGGTAGCCGTCCGGATAGGCGCGGTCGAGCTTGAGGAGCCGGTCGAGGACGTCCCGCCCGCCGCCGTCCACGGCGCGCGCCGGGTGGATCTTGCGCTCGACCCCGAAGAGCCGGAACTCGGGGAACGGCGGCCCTTGGAACTTTTCATTGGTCAGGATTTCGGTGGCGGCCGGATGATCGATCGCGGTCAGGCGGATCTGATCGAGATAGGCCACCTCGCGCAGCTCCTCGGTGATGCGGACCTCATAGCGGCCGTCCTTCTCCACCAGCGCCTCGCCGGGGATGCGCACGTCCTCGTCGTGATCGACCGGGAAGTATTCGCCGTCGCCGGAGCTGGCGCCGAGCGGGGCGACGCCGAGCACGTCGGTGATGAATTCGAAACGCTCGCCGTTCCACGTGAAGATCATCGGGCAGGAGCCGGACAGGCGCGGCGCCTCGGTCACCGCCAGAGTCCGGTTCGCCGCCGGCTTCGCCTCGTTCTGGATCAGGCCGTTCGGCCAGGTGATGCGGACGGTATCGACCTGCTCCTGGGTTCCGAGCCCGAACACGAGCGGGACGCCGGCATAGGACTGCTTCTGGTAGAGGCTCCCCGCCTTGACCTCGACCTCGGTGCCGGGGGCGAGCTTCAGGTTCTTCACCCCTTCGAGGCGGACGGCGAGCCAACGGTTTTTCGTTTCCGTGCGGTTGAGCTGGCGGCGCAGGCCGCCTTCCGAGGTGATCGAAACGAGGTCGGTGCGGCCGTCGGCATTGACGTCGGCGGCGATCCCGGGCAGATCGAGCTGGATCGGCTCCTGAACCCCTCGGTTGAGAAGATCCGCCACCACGAAAGAGCCGGAGAGCCCGGTGGGGGCCGGCGCGGCGAGGGCTCCCTGGGGCCGCCGCTCGTTGCGGAGGACGGAGATCGCCCCCGCCGGTTCGGCCGCCACGAGGTCCATCCAGCCGTCCTGGTCCAGATCGGCGGCGGCCACATTGCGGGTCCCGGCGGGCAAGGCCGGGAGATCCGCGGCTTGATAGAGGCCGCCGAGGCGGTCGCGATAGATCACGGCGGGGCGGTCGGCATAGGTCACGACCAGATCCTGCCCCTGGGTGTCGGAGACCAGGTGAAAAACGGCGGCGGCGAGCGCCTGCCCTTTTACAAAGGGGAAGCGCGCGGTCTCGTCGCTCCAGGTAGCTCCCCCGTTGAGGGCATTGCGGACGAGGCGGGCGTCCTTCCCCAGCAGCAGGAGGTCCACGTCATAATCGTGATCGAAGTCGAGCCAGACCGCCCGGCGGAAGTCCCCCTTGGGGAGATCCACGGCGGCCCGCCGGAAGATCCCCCCGGCGTTCTGCCCCGCGTTCTGATAAAGCGCGGCGCCGGTCCGGTCGATCACCGCGAGGTCGGGGCGGCCGTCGTTGTCAAAATCCCCGGGAGCGAGCCAGAGCGGCCCCTGGAGCCCTTCCAGGCCGGAGGGGGATATCTCGCCCTTGCTCCCCAACAGCTTCGCTCCGGCGGCCGACCAGGCCAGGAGATCGACCTTCCCGTCCGCGTCGAAATCCAGGGTGGCGAGGCCGGCGGAGGCCGGGTCCAGGCCGCGAGCCGGGAACGACGTCTCGAAGATCGGCGCGGCCGCCGGAGCCGCAGCGGCCGGGGCGGCCGGCTCGTCGTAGATCTCCGAATACCAGCTCCACTCCAGGTCCTCGGGGACCGCGGCGCCCTCCTGCTCCTTTTTCAGCTCGCGGAAAACCGCCAGCTCGCGCGCCGCGTCCTCCGCCCGGCCGGCCTGACGGTAGGCGTTGTAAAGCTGGAAACGCGGACCGGCGAGGCGCGGCCCCAGCTTCGCCGCGGCCTCGAGCTGGCGCAGCGACTCCTCCGGCTTGCCCGCGAGCTTGTAGAGGACCCCGAGGTTGTAGCGCGTGACCGGCTCGTCCGGCACCAGGGCGGCCATCTTTTCGAGCTGCGGGAGCGCCTTGTCGTATTGCGAATCCTTCTTGTAGGCGATCCCCAGGTTGAACCAGGAGTGCGGCAGGTCGGGCGCCTGCTTCTGGACCTTCTGAAGCTCGGCGATCCCCTCGGCCGTCTTGCCGGCCTTGAGCAGGGCGAGGCCGTAATTCAGCCGCTCGCGCGGCGAGTCCGGCGCCAGCTCCAGGGCCTTCTTGAATTCCTCGACCGCCTCATATTGCGTGGTCGGATTCTC
>DATAHG010000324.1:0-1998 GCA_036263295.1 Thermoanaerobaculia bacterium
ACCACCTCGATCAGAGGGGGACGGCCGGGGTCGCGCGCCGGATCGAGGGCGCGGGCCAGGCGGATCAGGCGCGCGAAGGGGTAGTCGGCGTGCTCCTGGGCGTCGAAGACGGCGGTGCGCACGGTCTTGAGCCAGGCGAGGTAGCCGGGGCTTCCGTCGCCGCCATCGAAGCGGGTGCGCAGAGGCACGATGTCGATGCAGTGGCCGACCAGGCTGTCGCCCCCTTCGAGCGGCCGGCGGTTGGCCGGGGCGCTCACGATGTGGTCCTCCTGGCCGGTCCAGCGGTGCAGCAGGGCCGTGTAGAGGGCGAGGAGGGCGACGTAGGAGGTGGCGCCCTGGCGGCGGGCGAAGGGCCGGAGCGGCTGCCAGGAGTCGGCCGGCACGACGGCGCGCAGACGGTGCCCCTCGTAGGTCTGGAACGGCGGCCGGGGGCGGTCGGTCGGCGGATCGAACACCGGCAGCGGCGGGGTGAGGACCTGGCGCCAGTAGGCCTCGTCCGCGGCGAGGGAGGCGGCGCGCTCGGGCCGCTGCAGCCACTCGGCGTACTGGCGGTACTGGTAGGGAGGCGCCAGGGCGGGGCGGACGCCGCCGCGCAGGGCCTCGTATGCCACCAACACCTCGCGGCCGACGAGGACGACCGACAGGCCGTCCGCCGCGATGTGGTGGAAGCAGATCGACAGGACGTGCGAGCGCTCTCCCATCCGGGCCAGGGAGAGGCGGAACATCGGCCCGTGGACGAAATCAAAGGGGCGGCGGGCCTCGGCGTCCAGGAGGGCCTCGCGGACCTCGGCGCGGCGCTCCGGCGGCAGGGCGGAGCCGTCCACCACCGGCAGGGGCATGTCCAGGGCCGCCAGGACCTCCTGCCCTTCCCCCGAGGGGAAGACCGTGCGCAGGGCCTCGTGGCGGTCCACCACGAGCTGGAAGGCGCGGTGCAGGAGGGGGACCTCCAGCGGCCCTTCCAGGTGGAGGACGCTGAACTCGTTGTAGGCGCGGGAGGAGTCCTCCCCCATCTGGGAGAGGACGTAGAGATCCCCCTGCAGCTCAGTCAGCGGGAAGCGGGCGACAGGGCGGGCGCCGGGAGCGGCGGGGACGGGTTCGCCGACTGCGGCGACAACCCCGGCCCCGCCATGGTGTCGCCCCCGGGGGCCCTCCCGGAAGCGGGTTCGGTCCTTGAGGGCGTCGAGCCAGGGGAGGCTCTCGACCACGGTCTCGCGGTCCACCCCGAAGTCGACCAGGCAGGCGATCTCGTCCACCCCGACCTCGCGCAGGCGCTCGACGATCGGGGCGACGGTCTCCGGCGAGCCGATCAGGGCCGAGGTGCGGACGTAGCGGCCGTAGGCCAGCTCCAGGATGTACTCCATGTCCTCGTCGGACAGGCGGTCGAAGTCGAGCTCCAGCTTCTCGCTGGCGATCATGTTCTTGAGCAGGCCGACCGAGGACTTGAGGTACTCGTAGAAGGGGCGGCGGGCGATCTCGACGGCCTTCTCGGCGTCGTCCAGCACGAAGGTGTGGAGCAGCAGGGTGACGTGACCGGCCTCGGGCGGATGCCCGCCGCGGCGCAGGGCGTCGCGGTAGATCGCGAGCATCTCGGCGAGGGTCTCGGGGGTCTGCCCCATCAGGTTGGTCAGCACCCCGGCGCCCATCTCGCCAGCCCGGCGGTAGGTGTCGGGGTTGTTGACGATGGTGATCCAGGCCGGCAGATCGCGGCGGGCCGGCAGGGGGTAGATGCGGAGGTCCACGTCCTGCCCGGCGCCGTCCTGGAAGCGCACGGCCTCGCCGCGCCAGAGGCGGTTGACGATCTCGATCCGCTCGAACATCAGCTCGCGGTGGCGGCCGTAGTTCTCAGGCGACAGGGTAAAGTCGTTGGGGTGCCAGCCCGAGGCGTAGGAGAGGCCGACCCGGCCGCCGGAGAGGTTGTCCACCACGGCCCACTCCTCGGCCACCCGCAGCGGGTGATGGAGGGGGAGGACGACGCTGCCGGCGCGCAACGCGATCCGC
>DATAHG010000325.1:0-2732 GCA_036263295.1 Thermoanaerobaculia bacterium
GGCTGGCCCTGGTGCTGCTGATCGCGGGAGCCGTGTTGCGGTCGGGGTTGGCGACGCGGCTCGACGGGTTCACGATCGACGAGTCGTACCACATCACGGCCGGCGTCTCTTATGCGCGGACGGGCGACTACCGGCTCAATCCCGAGCATCCGCCGCTGGTCAAGCTCTGGGTGGGCGCGCTGTCCCCCGGCTTCAAGCTGCCCCCGCTGCGGCCGCTGACCGAGAAGGCGGACGAGCGGCGTTTCACCGCAGCGGCGGTTTACCTCAAGAACGATCCCGAAGAGGTGCAGAGGCGCGCCCGGATTGCCATGATGGCGTTCCACAGCCTCCTGCTCCTGGCTTTCGCCCTGGCGGCGGCGCGGGTGTTCGGCCGCGTCCTGGCGCTCGCGGCTCTCGGCTACCTGGCGATCGACCCGACGGTCGCGGCGCACCTGCCGGTGGTGATGACGGATCTCCCCGTGGCGCTCCTGGCGGCCACCGCGGCGCTGTGGGCCCTGGTGGCCTTCCGGACCTGGCGCCCGCGAGATCTCGCCGGCCTCGCCATCTTCCTCGGCCTGACGCTCGCCGCCAAGCATTCGGCTCTCGTGCTGATCGCAGCGATCGGGGTTTTCGGGCTGGCGCGGGCATTCTGGCGGACGGCAACGCCGGCCGGGACGGTGCGAGGCCGGCTCGGTAAGTGGGCGCTGGTCATGGTGGGAGCCTGGGCGGTGCTCTGGGGGTTCTACCGCTTCCGCTTCGACGAGAGCCCGGCGCCCGGGGAGGTGTTCAACCGCCCCCTCGCCGCCAAGATCTCGGACATCCAATCCCCCCTCTACCGCGGGGCGCTCTCCGCGATGGCGGCCGGGCACCTGATGCCGCGCGCCTATGTCTGGGGCCTGGCGGACACGGTGCGGGCAGGGGTAGAGGGGCGCGGCTATCCCATCGTCGTATTCGGCAAGCTCTTTTTCCGCAAGGCACCGCTCTACTTCTTCCCGGCGGTCCTGCTGGTCAAGCTCCCGATCGGGCTGACGGTCCTCACGCTCCTCGGGCTCGGCTTGCTGGTGGCGCGGCGGCTGCCGCCGCCCTGGCGGGGGCCCCTCGTCCTGCTACTCGGGTTCGCCGGGGTCTATCTGGCGGTGCTGGTCTCGGGCTCCCCCTACGCCGGGATCCGCCATGCCCTGCCGGTGGTCCCGGTGCTGGCGCTGCTGGGGGGCGCGGCCGTGGCGGCGGCCTGGCGCGGGCGTTCGGCGCTTCTGCGCGGAGCGGTGACGATCGCCCTGGCGGGGGCGCTGCTCTCGGCCCTGCCGGTCCTGCGCCCTTGGGAGTATTACAACGAGCTGATCGGCGGCTCGGCCAACGCCTGCCGTCTTTTCAACGACGAGGGGATCGGCCTGGGGCAGCGTACCCGCGAGCTGGTCGCTTATTACAATCGCCACCTGCGCGGCACCGGCGAGCGCTTTCTCATCGCCTACGTGATGAGCCAGGAGGAGCGGCAGCGCCGCCACATGCCGCCGCCGCACAAGTTGGAGGATCTGAAGGGGCGGTCTTTCACGGGGACCATCCTGGTCTCGGCCCAGACCCTCGCGCCCAATCCCTGGTGGGACCTGGACATCCTGCGCCGAACCCCGCCGGCCGCCAGATTCGGCTCGCTGCTGGTGTTCCGGGGCACGTTCGACATGGCGCCGTTTCGTTCCGAGGCTCTCTTCTCCCGAGCTCTCCAGCTCCTTTACTCGCCGGCTCCCGATCCGGTACAGGCCGAGAAGCTGCTGGCCGAGTCAGTGGCCCTCGATCCCGGACCCTTCTTCGTGGCCCTGGAGCTGGGGAATCTGCGGGCGCAGCAGGGGAACCGCAAGGGAGCGCTGGAGGCCTACGCCCTGGCGCGGTCACACGCTCCCCCGGGGGATGTCATCGTGGAGCTGCTGGACCGGCAGATGGAGCGCGTCTCCCACGAGCCCCCGGCCGCGGTGCCGCCGCTGCGCAATCCCATCTTCGAGTAAGGCAAAAAGGGGAGGCGAGGCCCTCCGGATCGGCTCTTCCGGAGGGCTTGGAGCTGCGCTACTGGATCTGGGCTACCCGGATCGCGCCCTCCGACTTCTCCAAGACGACGGTCAGCTTGCCGTCCGTCTTGTCGAGCGAGATGAGCTGCGAGATGGGGGCGTAGCTCTGGCGATAGGAGAGCCCGCCCTTGCCGGGGATGATGAAGATGCTCTCGTGGGTCGGGCCCGGCAGGTTGGCCACCTTGGCCGCCGCGAGGAGCTTCGATTCCGCCGCCATCCGGCTGTCCTGGTCCATCAGGTTGCGGGGCGGGAACATCATCAACTGATACGGGCCTCTCATCGGGACCTGGCATTCGAGGGTCCGGCTGGTACTGCCGTCCGTCGAGCTGGCGAGGGCCGAGATACCTTCCATGATGCAATCGTTGAGGGACGCGGCCGGATCGGGCGCACACCCCACCGCCAGCAGGCCGAGCAGCAACAGGAAGGCTGCTGTCGCGAAGTGTTTCAGGACCATGTCTGTGCTCCTTTCGAGGAAGGGACGAAGGGCAACGCCGGACCGGCCGGCGTGAAAGATCCTGGGAAGAGGCGAAATGGGGTGGAAGGGAAGGCCGGGGAATGGGAGGGTTTGCGGCCTGGACAGGTGGGCCGCTGAAGGGATCCGACGAGCGGAGAAACCAGCTTCACCCCATGGAGGTCATCCCCTTGCGTGTCTACCCACGCCTAGGCTACGCCTGTCGCCGGGAAGAGTCAAACGGG
>DATAHG010000326.1:0-5285 GCA_036263295.1 Thermoanaerobaculia bacterium
CGGCGCCATCCTGGAGTATTTCGTGGGCGAGCCGGACCTCTATCTCTGGGTGATCCGGCGCTCCGGGATCCGCATGGCGGACCTGGGGCCGCGCCAGCCGATCCTCGACCACGCCACCGAGGTCTACCGGCGCCTCTCGCGCGGGGGGGAGCCGCCGTCCGAGGCGCTGGCCGGCTTGTCGAGTGCCCTGCTGCGCCCCGCCGGCCCGCTCCCTCGCGCCGGTCCGGTCTGGATCGCGCCGGACGGCGCTCTGCGCTATCTGCCGTTCGAGATTCTGACCGCCGGATCAGATGAGGTTCTGGTGGACCTGACCGCCGTGAGCTATCTCCCTAGCGCCTCGACTCTGGCTTGGCAGGAGGATTGGCATCCGCATCCCGGTTTGCGGTGGATTGCTTTCGCGGACCCGGCGCTGCCGCGCCGCTCCCCCACCGCGCAGGGTCTCCTGGTGGAGCGCTTCGGGCTCGCGCCGCTCCCCGCCTCGGCCCGCGAGGTTGAGGAGGCCCGGCGCCGGCTCGGCGGCAAGAGCGCCGTGTTCACCGCCGGCCGCGCCACCGAGGGGGCTTTCCGGAAGGCCACGGCCGGGGGCGCCCAGGTGGTCCATCTCGCGACTCACGCGGTGATCGACGAGCGGCCCGGACGCGGGGCGGCGATCCTCTTCACTCCGGCGGGCGAGGACGACGGCCTCCTCTACCCGGAGGAGATCGCGGCTCTCGACTACCGCTGCGATCTCACCGTGCTGGCGGCCTGCCGCACCGCCCTCGGCTCGGGCGAGGACGGCCGGGCCCTCTCCTCCCTCACCGGCTCCCTCCTCGCCGCGGGCTCGCTCTCGGTCGTCGCCACTCTCTGGGACGTGGGCGACTCCACGACCGCCGTCTTCATGGACCAGTTCTACGACCAGCTCGCGCGCGGCTACCCGCCGGCCGAGGCCCTGCGGAGGGCGAAGCAGCGCCTGCGCGCCGATCCTCGCTGGGCGAAGACCGGCCTCTGGGCGGGCTATGTGCTGGTGGGGGACGGCCCGCCGATCCGGCGGCGGATCGGCCCGATGGTGTGGCTGGCCGGGCTGGCCCTGGCGGTGGGATTGGCGGGATTGGGGATCATGGGCTGGAACCTGCGCAAAAAACTAAACAAACCTGCCTGAAAGGAATCTCATCCTCGTAGCCGGTCCTCCGGCAATCCAATCAAGGAGATGGGATGATGAGATTCAGGCCCTTCCGATCTACGGCCATTTTGCTCCTGACTCTTGGAGCGACTCTGGCCGCGTCCACCGCCTCTGCCGCCCCGCCGCGTACCCCGAGCCCTCAGAGCGTTGTCGAGCGCCAGCAGATCGCGCATCGCAGGCTGCTCTCCGCGCCGGCCGCGGCGATTACCACCAACGGCTCTGAGCTGGCCGCGGCCCTGGACGTCGATCCCGGAATCGTGGTCTCGAGCACGTTCTCCGGCCCGACCGGGTCCGGCGCCACCCTGCCGGGGCTTGGGGTGATCCAGCCTCTGCGCGGCTCTTCGTTCGCTGTGTTGAGCACGGGAATCATCGGCTCGGTGCCGGAGCCGGGTGCCGATTTTCCTCCCGCGAGTGTGGGAGGAGACCAGGCGAGCTTCACTCTCGTCCTGCGCGTGCCGGCCGGCGAGAGCCGCCTCTCTTTCGATTTCAACTTTCTGAGCGCCGAATATCCGGACTTCATCGGCAGCCAGTTCAACGACACCTTTCTCGCGGTCCTGTCGGATGCCAACGGCAGCCGGGTGATCGCCCAGGCCTCGGTCAACAGCTCGTTCTTCTTCCCGGCCTCTTCCTCGCGGGCTGGCGGCTCCGGCTTCGACATCTTTTCCCAGGACCCCGAGGGGGTGGACGAGGTGTTCGGCACGGGGCTGCCCGACGCCGGGGTGACCGATTTCCAGTCGGTCGACGTGCCGGTTACCTCGAACGGTACGATCACTCTCACCTTCAGCGTCGAGGACCAGGGCGACGGCATTCTTGATTCCGCCATCGTCCTCGACAATCTGCAGGCCGCTTCGATCGAGGTGCTGGACGCGAGCTCCTCGAACGCCAATTTTCTGTCCGGAGGCCGGGTCACCTCAGACCCGAATGTCGCCGCGACTGGGGGTGAATCGCGCCGCGGCATCGCGGCCGACGGGGTCTCCCGACTGATCCTGCGCAGCCCCGCCAGCGGTCCGGGCAATGTCCGATGGTGTCTCGTCGGCGGGGGAACGGCGCCGGCCGACGGCGGCCTCGCCGCGTTGGGGGGTGATGGCCGTGACACCTGCGTCAACACCACGGTCGCCCAGACCAGCGCCGGGTTCCAGGCCTTCGCCGTGTTCCGGGCCCCCGGCGAGTTCAGCCGTGGGAGCGGCGACGATCCGCTCGACAAGCGGCCGGTGCGGATCCGCGCCACCGCTAACGGCACCTCGGTGCGCGAGGTCGAGATCCAGATTGTCCGGCCGCCGGTCGTCCTGGTGCATGGGCTGTGGAGCAACGCGGCGACTTGGCAGTTCCCGTTGGCGGGCGATCCGAGGTTCGAGATCTATCCCGCCAACTATAAAGACACGGCCGCCGCCCGCTTCGCCGCCAACGGCTCCGTGGTGCCGCTCGCGATCCGGGATGTACTCAAGCTGATGCGGCAGCGGGAGTATGCCTCCACGCAGGTTGACGTGGTCGGACACAGCATGGGCGGCCTCCTCAGCCGGATCTGGACCACCGCCGGAGGCTACCGGCGCAATGACAACTACAACGCTGGCGACATCCACAAGCTGATTACCGTCGACTCTCCCCACTCCGGCTCGCCTCTCGCGAACCTCCTCGCCGCCGTGCGCGACACCCCGCTCATCGGCCCTCTTGCGGCTGGACTCTTGGCCGCCGGGGATATGCCAGTTCACCTCGGGGCAATCGACGACCTGCGCAAAGGGAGCGCGGCGATCAAAGGCATGGGGGCAGCCCCCGTCCCGACTCATGCCTTGGTCGGCAAAGGGGGCTCGGACCTGGTCGGCGGCGCGCTCGAGGTCGGCGGAGACGCCCTCTCGAAGCTACCCGGCTGGCCGGGAGTCCTGTTCAAAACTCTGTCCTTTTTTGGCACGGTCCAAAAGGTGTTCCCCGGTATCCAGCACGACCTCGTCGTCGGGAGGGACAGTCAGGAAGGGGGGTTGCCCACCTCGGCCGTGGATGTGATCGGCGGCGGCGACGGAGTCCACATCCCGATCCCCGTGGTCGCGGTCGGCAACACTGCGAGCTCGATCTATTCGAATCAGATCGTCCATCTACTGAACGCAGACGCGGACAGCAGCGAGTTCGCCCGGCTCCCCTCCGCGGCGACGCTCGGCTCGACGGCAAATCCCGAGGCGGCGGCCGAATTCAGCTTCGTCCCTGATCCAGCCCGCGCCGTCAGCCCGGGTGTCCGGATCGCGTCACCGACCCCGGGCACGATCGTCTCTCCAGGCCAGACCCTGGAAGTCGTGGTGGAGCCGGTGTCCGGAGCCAAGGTTCAACGAGTCCTTCTGACCGGCCCCGAAGTCGCAGCGGTCGACCAGCAGGCCCCGTTCAGACTTCAGATCACCGTCCCACTCGACACGGCGGGCGCCCTCGACCTCAAGCCGCTCGGTGCCAATGCCGCCGGGGACTACTTCACGGGGAACGGAGTCCAGCTCATCGTCCGCCCCACGACCCAGCTCACGAAGCTCGATCTCCAGCCGGATGAGATTATCCTGACTGGAACCGGCGCCAGCCGACCTCTGACCGTCGTCGGAACCTACGCCGACGGAGTCATCCGCGATATCACCGAGCCACTGGCCGGGACGACCTACCAGACCGTCGACCCCGAGATTGTCACCGTCTCACCGCAGGGCCGCCTCACCGCCCAAGGGGCCGGCACGACCACAGTCGTGGCACGCAACGGCGAGGTTCAGGACAGCATCACCGTCCGGATCCTCCCCAGCCCGGCTCCCTGCCAGCCCGGCACCAACAACCTCTGCCTGGGCCAGAACCGTTTCCGTGTCCAGCTCGAATGGACCGACTTCCAGGGGCAACACGGCACGGCCCACTCTGTCCCGTTGCAGACCTCCGATTCCGGACTGCTCTGGTTCTTCGATTCCGACAACTGGGAAGCCATGGTGAAAGTCTTGAATGGCTGCTCGCTCAACGGGCGGTTCTGGGTGTTCGCGGCAGCCACGACCAACCTGGGATATACGCTGACTGTCACCGACACCCAGACCGGGGACTCCCGGGTCTACGCCAACACCCTCGGCCAGGCCGCTCCGGCGGTTACGGACACCGACGCCTTCTCCGCCTGCCCGGCGCAATCGCAGGCTCTCGGCAACGCGGCAATCCAGGAGCTGAATCTCTCGCCCGCCGTCGAAAACCTCTCGGTGGTTTCAACCGAGGCCAAGGCACCCTGCGTTCCGGGCTCGGGCAGCCTCTGCCTGAGCGACCGTCGCTTCCGGGTCGAGGTCACCTGGAAGGACTTCCAGGGCCGGACCGGCTCGGGCACGGTCGTACCGTTCGGGGCCGACGACTCTGGTCTGTTCTGGTTCTTCGCGAGCACCAACTGGGAGATGCTCGTCAAGGTCGTCGACGGTTGCGCCCTGAACGGCCGCTTCTGGATCTTCTCGGCCGCGGTGACCAACGTCCAGTACACCTTGCGGGTAACGGATACCGTGACGGGGAAGATCCGCGAGTACAAGAACCCGCTCGGAACCTCCTCCCGCGCCATCACCGACACCGGCACGTTCCAGTGCCACTGACCGTCTGAGCGACGCTTTCTATCAGGCCCTCTCTTCGGAGAGGGCCTTTCTCTTTTTTTCTATTCGAAGCTGATCGCCCCGGCCTCAAACCGCAAGGGGATCGGCTTCCCTCGCCGGTTCAGCAGGTAGCTGCGGGTCGTATCGATCGAGATCGCCGACGACGAGCCGAGCGGTGCCGTGGCCGCGGTCGGGAACTGCACCGCGATGATGTCTCCGGGGACGGTGTTGAGCGAGGCGTCCGGCGACTGGAAGCGCACGATGATCTGGCCCCGGCGGCGCGTCACGGTGTAGGTGGACTTGCCGTGGCGCTGGTCCATGAGGACCGTGGGGGTGCCGCCCAGCACGGCGGGGTTGAAGCGCAGCACCATCTGGCCGCCGCTCACCAGGAAGGGCTCGAAGGTCTGGACGCCCAGCTCGGCCACCTCGCCGGGTGCCACCTCGTCCCCCTCCGATTCCACCGCGTAGGGGGCGGAGGGCTGGCGGATGGTCAGGACCGCCGGCCGCGGGTCGATCTCGATGGTCTGTCCGCCGCCGTCGAAGAGGGAGGTCACGGCCGGATC
>DATAHG010000327.1:0-5595 GCA_036263295.1 Thermoanaerobaculia bacterium
AGCGACCGGCATCACGGCTGGAAGTTCATCCGCTTCGGGCCGGACGGCAACCTTTACATCCCGGTCGGGGCGCCGTGCAATGTGTGCGACGAGAAAAATCCGATCTATGCGTCGATCACCCGGGTCAAGCCGGACGGCACCGGCCGCGAGATCTACGCCAAGGGGATCCGCAACTCGGTCGGGTTCGACTGGCACCCCGGCACCAAGGAGCTGTGGTTCACGGACAACGGGCGCGACATGCTCGGCGACGATGTACCGTCCGACGAGCTGAACCGGGCTCCCAAGGGCGGGCTGCATTTCGGTTTCCCCTACTGCCACCAGGGGGACATCCCCGATCCGGATTTCGGCAAGGGCAAGGCCTGCAAGGACTACACGCCGCCGGCGCGCAAGCTCGGTCCCCACGTGGCGGCGATCGGCATGCGGTTCTATACCGGCGCCATGTTTCCGGCCGAATACAAGAATCAGATTTTCATCGCCGAGCACGGTTCCTGGAACCGCAGCAAACCGATCGGTTACCGGGTGATGCTGGTCCGCCTCAAGGGCAACGAGGTGGCCTCCTACGAGCCCTTCGCGCAGGGGTGGCTCGCCGGGGACGGCGACTCCTGGGGCCGGCCGGCGGACGTCCAGGTCATGCCGGACGGGGCGCTGCTGGTCTCGGACGACCGGGTGGGGGCGATCTATCGGATCAGCTACGCGGGTGGCGGCAAGCGCTAGGACCCTCTGGCACCGCTTCTTCCCGCCCCGGGTCGAGCTGCCGGAGGAGGCGCGGCGCATCCTCGCCGCGGTCTATCCCACCCTGGACCTCAGCCGGGTGACGTTCCACCGCGGCGTGCCGCTGGTCCTCGATCTGGCGGTGTTCCCGGGGGCGATCGTGATCCCGGCGGGGGTGCGGCGGGGGCGGGTCTACGTCCAGCCCCGGGGGTGGCGGCCGGACTCGGCCGCCGGGCTCGCCCTCCTGGTCCATGAAGCGTTCCACGCCCTCCAACTCCAGGACGGCGGGCCCGGGCTCGGGCTGATCCGGCCGTTCACGATCCTCTATCTGGCCTGCTCGGCGGGAAACGGCTTCCGGTACTTCGGCCATCCCATGGAGCAGGACGCCTATGCGGTCGCGGGGCTCTCCCGCAGCCGGTTCGAGGGGCTGATGCGGGACGACCCCGGTGGGTTGGAGGAGCGGCTGGAGCGCCTCGCCGGACTGGAGGTGCGGTCCAGCCGCCTGCGGTTCTGGACGAAGCTCGCCTGGAGCACGCCGGGGTTCCGGACCCTCTGGAGGGGCGCCGCCGGCGTGGCCCGCAGGGTCCCGGTCCTGGGGACGCTGGCGGCCCTTCTGCCGGCCGCCCTGGCCTGGACCCTGGCCCTCCTCTGGCTGACCTTCTGGACGGCCGCCACGGCCGCTCTGACGCTTTTCCGTTGGGTCGTCGAGGGGACGGTCGCGGTGGCCTCCGGGATGCTCTGGATCGGAGGCGCGGTGGGCCGCCTCTTCGGGGCAGCATATCGATGATAAGCTATGCTCAGGAGGAAGCTTCATCCTGTCTCGATCGGGTCCAATCGAGGCTAGACTGGAGACGAGGGTCGTAAAAACCGGCTCGGGGGGCGGCCGGTGGGGAGAGAGCGTTGTCCTGTCGTCGTGCAGTCATTTCGCGGCCTCTGAGCCGCGATGAAGTCATGTAACTTTCCGAATATCCCCGCCGCCTCACCTCCCGGAGCACACAGACCAGGGAGGGAAACATGCAGGAAGTAGAAATCCGAGAGCGCATCAAGCAGATCATCGGCAACATCTCCGGGATCAACCCCCAGAAGATCGGCGATGCCGATTCGCTGCGGGACGACCTCAAGCTCGACTCGCTGTCCCTGCTGGAGATCGGGGTGGACGTCGACCTCGCTTTCAAGCTGAATCTGCCGGACGAGAAGTACCGGGAGATCGGCACTCTGCCGCAGATGGTGGACCTGGTGCAGCAGCGCGTCGCCGAGCTGACGCCGCAGGGGGTTGTGGGAGGATGAGCCGGCGGATCGTGGTGACCGGTGTCGGTTTGGTCACCCCGATCGGCTCCGGCAGCCGGGGGGTTTGGGACGGGTTCCTCGCCGGGCGCAGCGGTTTCGCGCCGATTCGATCATTCGATAGCAGTCGATTTAATGTTCACGTCGGCGCCGAGGTGCCGGACTTCGAGCCGGAGGAGCACGTCCGGCGGCTCGATCCGTCGCGTCTCGGCCGTGCCTCGCAACTCGCGATCGGCGCCGCCCGGATGGCCCTGGCCGACGCCGGGCTCGATCCCGATACCCCTGACTTTTTCGGCGCCGCCGGGCTCGCTCCCGAACGCGCCGGGGTGGCGATGGGGACGACCTCCGGCGAGCCGCGCGAGGTGGAGCGTTTCGACGACGCCTTCCTGGCCGGCGGGATCGACGCGGCGGGCCCGGAGCTGGCCTCCCGTTATCCCTGCCATCTGATCCCCGCCCACGTCGCCCGCGAGCTGGGCTTTGCCGGGGCCAACGTCATGCTGCCGGCGGCCTGCGCGGCCGGCAACTACGCCATCGCCCACGCCATGGACCTGCTCGCCGCCGGGCGCGCCGATCTCATGCTGGCCGGCGGCGCCGACGCCTTTTCCCGCATCACCTACACCGGCTTCGCCCGCCTCGGCGCCATCGCGCCCGAGAAGTGCCAGCCGTTCGATCGCAACCGCAAGGGGATGATCCCGGGCGAGGGGGCCGGCGTACTGGTGCTGGAGACCCTGGAGCGGGCCCGTGCCCGCGGCGCCCGGATCTACGCCGAGCTGGCGGGCTATGGACTGTCCTGCGACGCCCACCACATGACCGCCGCCCATCCGGAAGGGGACGGCGCGGCCCGGGCCATGTCGAAAGCCCTGGGCGTCGCCGGCCTGCGGCCCGATCAGGTCAGCTACATCAGCGCCCACGGCACCGGCACGCCGACCAATGACCGGTTGGAGCTGCTCGCCGTGCAAAAGGTTTTTGGACCCGACGGACCGGCCACGCCGCCGATGAGCAGCGTCAAATCGATGATCGGTCACACCATGGGGGCGGCGTCAGCCATCGAGGCCGCGGTCTGCGCCCTGGCGGTGGCGACCGATCACATTCCGCCGACCATGAACCTGGACGAGCCCGAGGGGGACATCGATTTCGTGCCCAACCAGGCGCGGCAACACCGGGTCGAGGTGGCGATGAACAACGCCTATGCGTTCGGCGGCAACAACGCTTCTGTCATCTTCCGAAAAGTGGAGGCCTGAGCCGTGCGCCGCCGCGTCGTGATCACCGGGGCCGGAGCCCTGTCGCCGTTGGGGGACTCCCCGGCCGCCCTGCACCGCGCGCTCGCCGAAGGGCGGAGCGCGCTCAAACCGATCGAATTGTTTTCTCTGGATGGCCTCGGCCCCCGGCGGGCCGGGGAGATCCGCCCCTTCGAGCCCCAGGCGTATCTGGGGGACCGCAACCTGCGGCCGGTGGATCGGACCTCCCGGCTGCTGCTGGTGGCCGCCCAGGCGGCGCTCGACACGAGCGGCTGGACTCCGGAGGCCCGCGCCGAGCGCGAGGTCGGCCTGGTGCTGGGGACCACCTTCTGCAGCATCAAGACGATCGCCGAGTTCGACCGCCGCGGCCTGCAACTCGGGCCGTCACACGCCAGCCCGCTCGACTTCGCCAACAGCGTGATCAATGCCGCCGCCGGCCAGGCCGCGATCTGGCACGGTTTGCGCGGCGTCAATTCGACGGTGGCCGGAGGCGAGGCCGCCGGCCTGCTGGCGATCGCCAATGCCGTCGATCTGATCGCGGCCGGCCGCGCCGACGCGCTGCTGGCGGGGGGCGTGGAGGAGCTCTGTTTCGAGTCCTTTGTCGGATATCACAAGGCCGGGCGCCTGGCCCCGGAAGACGGCCACCCGGTGCCGTTCGACGCCCGCCGGAACGGCTTCGCGCAGTCCGAAGGGGCGGCCCTGCTGGTGCTGGAGGCGGAGGAGACGGCGCGCCAGCGCGGCGCCGCGATCCTCGGCGAGGTGCTCGGGCACGCCTCGGCTTTCGATCCCTCGGCGGGGGAGGGGAGCGGGGCCGCGGAGGCGGTCGCCCGCGCCATCCGTCTCGCCTGCGAGGAGGCCGGCATCGGGTTGGACGAGATCGGGGCCTGGAGCGCCTCGGCCAACGGCGGCGTAAAAAGTGATCGATGCGAGGCCCTGGGCGGCGCCCTGGCGTTCGGTGACCGCGCCGCCGACCTGCCGGTGGTGGCGATCAAGGCCATGCTCGGCGAGGCGCTCGGCGCTTCCGGCGCCTTCCAGGCGATCGACCTGCTCTCCTCCATGGCCGACGGCATCCTTCCCGGCATCGCCGGCCTGAAGACGACCGAAGAAGGATTTCCGCTCGGGAGCGTCGCGGCCGAAACGCGACTGGCCGATCCAGAGGCCTTGCGCCGCACCCTGGTGACCGCGCTGAGCGCGGACGGCACCGCCTGCGCGCTGGTGCTGGGGAGGGCGGAGTGAGCGAGCCCGCGGCGACTCCGGACCGATCGGAGCGCTCCGATCGGCCGGGCCTGGTGCCCCGTTTCGAAGAGCAAGGTTATTCGCCCGAAGAGGTGGCGGCGCGGCGGCGCTGGGTGGAGGAGCGCACCGGCGCCCGCCTCGACCACGTCGGCGCGTTCACCATCCCCAGCGAGGAGATGCGCGGCAATATCGAAAACCCGATCGGCGCCGTGCAGGTGCCGGTCGGCGTGGCCGGGCCGCTGCGTATCGAAGGAGAGCACGCCCGCGGCGATTTCTACGTGCCGGTCGCCACCACCGAAGGGGCGCTGCTGCGCTCCTACGAGCGCGGCATGGTGGCAATCACGCGGGCCGGCGGAGCGGTCACCCGCATCCTGATCGACGAGAACCGCGTGAGCCCGGTCTTTCTATTCGACGGCGTGGCCGAGGCCGCGGAGTTCGCGCGGCGGATCCCGGATCATTTCGAGGGGATCCGCGCCGCCGCCGAGTCCACCACCCGGCACGGCAAGCTCCTGCGGATCGAGCCGCGGCCGCTCGGCCGCGAGGTCGTCGTCCTCTTCGCCTTTTCGACCGGCGACGCGCACGGCATGAACATGATCGTGAAGGCGATGGACCGCGCCTGCCAGTGGATCGCGGAGAATCTGACCGAAACCTTTTCGATCCGCGGCCGCTACATCTTCAGCGGCATGGAATCGGAGAAGCGCGCGAGCGGCTCGCTGTTCGCCGGGGGCAAGGGGAAGAAAGTGATCGCCGGAGTCCGCCTGCCCCCGAGGGTGACGCGGGCCTACCTCCACGCCACGCCGGAGCAGATGGTGGACGTCTGGCACCGCACCGTGCTCGGGCATCTGCAGGCCGCGTCGCTCGGCTACAACGGCCATTTCGCCAACGGCCTGACCGCCCTGTTCATCGCCTGCGGGCAGGACGTGGCGAACGTCGCGAACTCGGCGGCGGGTGTGACCAGCTTCGAGGTGGTCGAAGGGGGAGATCTCTACGCCAGCGTGACCCTGCCGTCCCTCACCGTCGCCACGGTCGGCGGCGGCACCGGGCTCGGCACGGCGCGCGAATGCCTGGAGATGCTGGGCTGCGCCGGCACCGGCGGGGCTCCGAAATTCGCGGAGATCGCCACCGC